>ONBQ01000103.1 GCA_900316145.1 uncultured Eubacteriales bacterium | reverse complement strand
CTCTTCGGGACCGATCTGTTTGACCGCATCACGCAGGAACTCAATGAGCGTCGTAAAGCGAAAGAAAAGGAAGTAGAACAGATCAAAACGGAATGCCGGACGATCATATCCCGGCTGGATCTGCCTCAGGAGGACCGGGAGGAATACGATACCCTTTCCACCTGGAAGAAGCAGATCGAGGCCGGTGAATTGGTCCATCTCGGCGCTTTTATCGAGAAGCTGGAAGCCTGGGACCAGCGCCTGGAAACAGAGCTTAAGCAAGCCAAGGAAGTCAGAGACCAGGCCTCCGCGGAGCGTGACAAGGCCAGGGAGACTTGGATGCAGGCAGTCCGGTTGAAAGATCTGTTCTCGGATCTGGAAGTGACCGAGGCGCAGCTTGAGGATTTGCTGACCAGAGAGCAGGAGGTTCAAGAAGAAGAGCAGCTCGCGGTCAAGATCCGCAAGGCTTTTTCCATTCAGGATGCGCATGTCCGCATGCTTGATGGGATGTCCTTAATGGAGCGGACAAAAAAAGCCTTGGAAGAGCTGGAAGAAACACTTCCTGCGCTGAGTCTGGAAACTAAGGCGGCTTCGGAAGAGGAAGCGAAGTCCCGAAAGAAAAACGAAGAGACATTGGGCTCTTACAATCAGGTCCTGGAGCAGGTGCGCCGGGATAAAGAAACCTTTGCGAAGATCCGTCAGGCGGAAATCCAATTAGTGAGTGATGCGCTGATCATAGAACAGCTGAATGCGGGACTGGAGACTCTGAAGGAAAAAGAGTCCGCTAAACAAAAAGAGCTGGCAGAGTGGGGCCAGAAAGTCCAGGAACTGGGAGACGCGGAAAAAGAACTGGCCTTGTGGAAAGTCCGGTCTAAGGATCTGGAGATCCTGAACAAAGAGTCCTTCGAACTGACACAGGCCGTGCGGGAAGCGGCAGCTCAAAAGAAAAAAGTGGAGCAAGATCAGAAAAGCTATCAGGAAGCCTCTGACCGGTATGAGGCGGCCCATGCTGACTTTTTGATCCTCAGACGCCGATGGTTCGACGCCCAGGCCGGTATCCTGGCCAAGGAGCTGATCGAAGGGCAGCCCTGCCCGGTATGCGGGTCAAGAGAGCATCCGCAGCCCTGCCGTGTCCAGGCGGATGTCCTTTCCCAGGAGGAACTTGAAGAGAGGGAAAAGGCGGTTCGCGCATTAAGAACAAAGCAGGAGGAAGCGGCGGCTATCAGCCTTGCGGCTTCGGTGCTTTTTGAAGAAAAAGAGAAGATCGCGCAGGAGGCAAAAACTCGATTAAGCCAGCATCTTGCCGCCTATGGGTATACGGAAGGAGAGAACCTTCAGGAAAAGGTCACGAGCATTGTGCAGGCAGAGGAAGAGAGGGGGACAGTCCTCCAGCAGAACGTGAAAAGGCTGTCCGAACTGAATCGATCCATCGAAGAAGGGAAAGAGGCGCTTGACCGGATCCGGGAAGAAAAAGAGGAAGCGGTCCGCAAACTGCATGAAGCCCAGACCAGCCGGCAAGGAGTCCTTGCTAATCATGAACTGCTGAAACACAGCCTGACCGTAGAGACCGAGCAGGAATCGGATGCTATGCTGCAGGCAGCGGAAACAGCCCGCAGAAAGGCGGATGCGGAGTATCAGGAAGCAGCCCGTGTAAAGAATGAAAAAAAGCAGATGCTCGATCAAAGCGAGAGCCTGATCGTCCGCTATCGCGCGGAACTGCCAGACCAGAGAAGCGAATATGAAGCCCGCCAAGAAGAATACAGGCAGCGGCTGCAAGAGCATGACCTGACCGAAGAAGCCTGGAAGGAAACGGTCTCTCATCATACGGTCAACGAGGGCGAACAGCTTAAGCAACAAGCGGAAGACTACCGCAATCTGGTGCTCGCGGCCAGGACCCGCCTGAAAACCCAGACAGAAGCCATTGGAGGGCAGCAAAAGCCGGATCTGGAGATCTTGCAGGAAGCAGCCAAAAAGGCTCAGCAGGTTTTGGATGAAGCAAGTGCTCAGCATGACAGCCTTCTGCGCACCTGCGAAACCAATGAGCAGGTGCTTAAGGAACTGTCCTCCCGCTTCTCAAACCGCATCCGGACCCTGGAAGAGCAAGGCGTTCTGGATCGCCTGTATCGCCTGACATCCGGCAATCGGACCGGCGGACGCATGGATCTGGAGACCTACGTGCAGCGCTATTATCTGCAGCAGGTATTGGAAGAGGCCAATCGCCGGTTCCTGGATATGTCCGCCGGACAGTTTGAACTGCGCATGGTCTCGCAGGAGAGGGCCGGAGAAGGACGCAACCGGGGCTTGGATCTGATGGTCTATTCCACTGTCACTGGAAAGGAACGGGAGGTAAGGACCTTATCAGGCGGAGAATCCTTCATGGCTGCTCTGTCGCTTGCCTTGGGCATGGCAGACCGCATCCAGCAGCAAAAAGCTGCGATCCATCTGGATATCATGTTCATCGATGAAGGCTTCGGCTCACTGGATGATCATTCGCGAGATCAGGCGGTGCGGGTCCTGAAAGAAATGGCGGAGGGAGACCGCCTGATCGGGATCATCTCTCATGTCAGCGAGCTGAAGAATCAGATAGATGATCAGCTTTACGTAACCAAGGACGAAAACGGAAGCCATGCCCGCTGGCAGATCAGCTGAAAACGGGCTTGACAGACGCCCTTGGGGTTCGCTATAATGAGGGCATGAAAACTGAAATGAACTTTTCCTCATTGCATTCTCAATCGAGAAATGCTGAAAAAATTGCCGGCCGAACTGTTTCGGCCGGTTTTTTAGTGCCCAAAGTGAGGGAAAGAGCCGGTTTCCAACACATACGGCCTCCTTAGTTCGTTATGAACCGGTGTTACAGAACATTAGGTGTTACTGTTCAGTAACCCGCCTGCACTCGTGCAGACCCGCCTGCCACATATGTATAAAACAGAGATGGCGGTTTTGCACTCGTGAGGGGCGGGTTACCCGTTCGGGTGCCAAGCTATAAAGCAAAAGACTTATGCAAGCAAGCTTGCAACATCTTATGTTTATAGCTTGGCACTGAACAGTAACCATAAAAAAATACACTAAGGAGAATATAAAAGATGAGTTTATTTACATTCGAAGAGTTCATGAAGTATATACAAGATCACATTCTGGAAGAACTGCCTAAGGAATGGGAAGACGCAAAAATGATCTTGCAGCCGGTGGTCAAGCCGGGAAGGACTTACCAGGGGCTTACCGTATGCCCGAAAGAAGAGTTAGGCGGAGCGATCATCGACCTGGATCTGTTGTATGAGTGTTATAAGCAGGGAACCGCGATGCCGCAGATCATAGAGCAGGCTGCCTGTATTGCCATGACGCCAATCCCGGTCAGTATCCTGGACTGGGGAGAGTATGACAGACTCAAGGACCGCTTGTGCATTCGCTTGATCCGGAAGGAGGGCAATGAGGAGTATCTGACAGGGGTCCCTTATCGGGAGGTCCTGGATATGATCGAAGTGTGCTGTGTGTTGAGCATCGCGGAGGATGGGCAGGTATTAGGCGCGACCCTGACCGATTCTTTTTTGAGACAGAACCATGTCACAGAGGATCAGCTGTTCGAAGATGCTCTGGAAAATGCCCAGAAGATCCTTCCTGCCCAGATCGCCCCTTTGGGAGCCGGACCCTTTCTCTACGTTACCAATGATCACCATATCCATGGGGCCTCCGCGATCCTGTATCCAGGGGTCCTGGAAGAGGCAGCGGAGGAGCTGGGAGGCGATTTCTATCTGCTTCCCTCCTCGGTCCATGAGGTCATCCTGGTGAAAGCCGATGACAATTGCTCCGCCGAAGGACTGACCGAGCTGATCCGGGATATCAACTGCGCTATGGTGGCGGAAAAAGACCAGCTTTCGGACCATCCCTATTATTATGACGCGGCGCTTGGCCGGTTAGAAAGAATGGAGAGCTGAAAGATTGTGACGTTTGCCCATAAAATTTGAGCAAACGTCTCTTTTTTTGTGGATTATACTTGCAAAGGCAGCACTCTTATGTTATATTGTGCATGAGAGAAGGACAAAAAATGTTAAATGTCCATCAAACAAAAACAATCGATTGCGAGGTACAGACAGCATGAACGAGAGCTTGATGTATGCGTTAGTAAAGACGACAGCCGGCCCCGGACTGACGCTGAAGAAGGTCCCGGTCCCGGAAGTTGGCCCCAATGATGTTAAGATCAAGATCCACAAAACATCCATCTGCGGAACGGATCTGCATATCTACAACTGGGATGAGTGGTCCCAGAAAACGATCAAACCCGGCACGACCATCGGTCACGAATACTGTGGCGAGATCGTGGAAGTTGGAAATGCGGTCACGGAGTATCATGTTGGCCAGATCGTGACAGGTGAAGGACACATCACCTGCGGTGTCTGCCGCAATTGCCGCGAAGGCCGCAAGCACCTGTGCCGCAATGCGATCGGCGTCGGAGTCAACCGCAATGGCGCATTCGCGGAGTATCTCGTGATCCCGAAGGACAATGTCGTCCCGGTCACCATCACGGATACGATCACCGAAGATATGGTCTCCTCCTTTGACCCGCTGGGCAACGCGGTGCACACTGCCTTGACCTATGACATGGTCGGAGAAGATGTTCTGATCACCGGCTGCGGAGCGATCGGCATGATGGCGGCCGCTATCGCGCATCATGTAGGCGCGCGTCGCGTGGTCATCACCGATGTCAATGATTACCGCCTGAACCTGTGCAAGGAGATCACCCCGTCTGTTTATACCGTCAACGTGGCCAGAGAAAAGCTGGAGGACGCGGTCAAGGATATCGGCCTGAAAGAAGGATTTGATGTAGGTCTGGAGATGTCGGGAAATGGAGCAGCCTTCGCCTCCATGATCGATAATATGAATAACGGCGGCAAGATCGCGGTGTTGGGCATCCACGCGAAGCAGCCGCAGGTCGACTGGCAGAAGATCGTCTGGAACGGTCTGACCATCCGCGGTATCTACGGCCGGAAGGTCTTTGACACCTGGAACAAGATGATCTACATGCTGGAGAGCGGACTGGACGTTCGCAAGGTCCAGACTCATCATTTTGATTTCCGTGACTTTGAGAAAGGTTTCGCCGCGATGAACTCCGGAGAATCCGGAAAAGTCGTATTGAATTGGGAGAATGCCTGCGCCGCGTCGGAAGAGTAAGGCAGCGCCTTTGGAGAAAGCAGTATGAAACGACCAAAT
>ONBQ01000102.1 GCA_900316145.1 uncultured Eubacteriales bacterium | reverse complement strand
CTGCTGCTTTCCGCCATCTGCTTTGGCGTCTGGCACCGCAGCCTGGGACAATTCGTTTATACTTTTATCATGGCTTTGATCTGGGGCATCGTTTATCATGCGACAGGCTCGATCCGGCACACCATGGTGATCCATTTTTGTATGAACCTTTCCGCCATCCTTGGGTTTTCAGGCACTTCGCGGGCATTGTTTCCCAACCCGCCGGTCTTCCCGGCTGTAACAAAATGGCTCCTGTCTTTGAAAATGCCGCAGTCGGTCTTCGCTTTTCTTGTGGCCTTAGCGTTGATCGTGGTTCTGGAGATCGTGGCGGTCCGTCTGGTTAAAGGGGAGAAAAGAAAAAATAAGCGTAAAAAGGCATAGCAGGCTTTTCGGAGGAGATTATAACTCATGGATCTACGCAATGATGATGAAAGGAGCAGGTCATGAAACTATCTTTTTACGGCGCGAACCATCAGGTGACCGGAAGCCGGACCCTATTGGAATGGAATGAAGGACGGTTCCTGTTAGTGGATAATGGTATGATCCAGGGGCGTGAGGATTATGAAACCGCGCCTTTGCCGGTTGCTCCCGAACAGGTCGAATATGTCCTGCTGACGCATGCGCATATCGACCATTCCGGCATGCTTCCGCTTTTGGTGCGGCAGGGCTTTGGCGGGACAATCTATGCTACACAGGAGACCATGGATCTGTGCGCGATCATGCTGGCTGACAGCGCGTCGATCCAGGAGAAGGATGCGGCGTATCAGACCAAGAAGAATCTGCGTGTCGGCAAAGAAGCTGTGGAGCCGTTATACACCGCGGAAGATGTCGAAAGCACCATGAAGCTTTTCAGAGCCTGTCCTTATGGCCAGGTGATCGACGTGGATGAGGGCCTTTCCGTACGGTTTACGGATGCGGGCCACCTTCTGGGCTCTTCTTCCGTGGAGTGTTTCCTGACAGAAAACGGCAAGAGCGTGACCATGGTGTTCAGTGGAGATGTGGGCAATACGAACCAGCCGATCATCAATGATCCGCTTCCCGTAAACGAGGCGGACTATGTGATGATCGAGTCTACATACGGCGGCAGGCTCCATGAACAGGCGATGGATCCCATCCCTTATCTGGTCGAAGTCCTGCGCAGGACCTTTGCCCGCGGCGGCACGGTCATCATTCCTTCCTTTGCCGTCGGGCGTACCCAGGAACTGCTTTATTTCTTCCGCGAGATCAAAATGCAAAACCTTCTCCCAGAGCGTCCAGATTTTGAGGTCTTTCTGGACAGCCCGTTGGCCAACAAGGCGACGGCCGTGTTCCTGCAGTGTGAGATGGCTTGTCTGGACGAAGAGACGCTTGCCATTATGAATGAGGGGAAAAATCCAATCTGGTTCGATGGCTTAAGAACGATCGAGACGGTGGAAGAATCCCAGGAACTGAACTGGAACCACGACCCCAAGGTCATCATCGCGTCCAGCGGAATGTGCGAAGGCGGCCGCATCTGTCACCATCTGAAGCACAACATCTGGAATGCGGCCAACACGATCCTTTTCGTAGGCTATCAGGCCAACGGGACCTTGGGCCGGATCATTTATGACGGCGTAAAGAGAGTAAAGATCCTGGGAGAAGAGATCCAGGTGAATGCGGAGATCGATCTTCTGAAAGGCGTGTCCGGTCATGCGGATCAGGAGGGACTTCTGCACTGGATGGACTCTTTCACCAGGAAACCGGGGAGAGTCTTCATCAATCATGGTGATGATGAAAACTGCCAGGCCTTGGCAGAAAAGATCACAGACCGGTTTGGAATTCCGGCGGAAGCACCCTGGTCAGGATCCTGCTTCGACCTGATCCAACAGGAATGGGTCAAAGTGGCTGGGCCGGTGGAGAAGAAGAAAGAGGCCAAGCGAGCTCCGGCCAAGAACCAGGATTATCTCCATCTGCTGGCCGCTGTTGAAAGCTTGCTGCAATATGCCAAGAGCCTGGAGCATCATGCCAACAGCGAGATCCGGCAGTTGACGAAGAAGATCGAAAGACTGATCAAAGAATCGTAACATTCCCAGACACATACGAATGGGGCAGCTTTTTTTCTAAATTGCAAGTCCTGCTACATAAAGGAAAGGAATATGCCATGTTTACTAAAAAACAGCTTCAGAACCCGGATCTGCAATTTCGGCCGGATGTACGCTGGTGGCTTGCCGAAGGCTTTCATACCGACGAAACGTTGAAAAAAGAAATCAAAGATCTGTTTGAATCCGGATTTGGCGCCGTCGAGTTCCTGGCGATGGAAGAAATGGGAGCGGATCATGCACTGTATGGCTGGGGCTCAGAGGTATCCGGTGTCGGCTCCTATACAGCGACAGAGGTTTTGCCAGAGGATTTCGAAGCCAATGGAGAGAAGGCGGAGCTTACCTTTGCAGGGACCGGTACGGGTCGTGACCTATCGCGAAGTATAACAAATTCATTCAGGAGAATATATGAGAACAGGAAAAAAGCGAACACCGATCACACCGGCGGTGCTGACGAAGGAAGATAAAAAGCAGTTCAATCATGAACTGCTCGTGCTGGCGATCCCGCTGGCTCTGCAGAATCTGTTAGGAGCGCTGGTCGGCGCCTCGGATGCCTTGATGCTGGGACGCTTGAACCAGGCCTCGATTGCGGCCGTTTCCCTGGCCAACCAGGTCTCCTTCGTGATGTCATTGTTTTCCGGGTCGGTGATCGGGGCGATCTCGGTATTAGTAGCCCAGTATCTGGGCAAGGGAGACCAGAGAAATACCAAGCGTTTCTTCGCCATGGGGATCCGCTATGCATTCGGCATTTCGATGGTATTCTTCTTGCTGGCATTCTGCCTGCCGAAGCAGCTGATGCGCATCTTTACTCCGGAAAAAGAACTGATCCGCATCGGCGCGGGCTATCTGCGGATCGTGAGTTTTTCCTATCTGTTTATGGGCTTGTCGCAGCCGTATCTTATGATCATGCGCACTTCCGGACGCGTGAAGACCAGTCTGAAGATCTCCGCCGTCACGGTGGTCGTGGACATGACGGCCGACCTGTTCCTGATCTATGGGATCGGCAGCTGGAAAGGATTAGGCGCCAACGGTTCCGCCTACTCGACGATCGTGGTCGAGGTGATCGCTCTTGTGATCTGCATCGTGGAATCCCATCAGAAGGATCATGTCCATCCGGATGCGGAAAGTCTGCGGTTCTTCTCCAAAGCGTTTGAGGCGGATATCTGGAAGGTGATCCCGGGCATGCTGGCTTCCGCCCTGTCCTGGGGCCTGTCCATGACGATGCACCAGTTCATCCTGGGTCATATGGGAACGGACGCAACGGCGGCCGCTTCGGTCACAGGGGTGGCGCAGCAGCTGATCCAGTGCCTGTCCATGGGACTGGCGACCGGCGGCGGGATCATCCTCGGAAAAATGCTGGGGCAGGATCAGTTTGAGAAAGCAAAAGCCTATGGCAAGCGGTTCTTCAAGGTATCCCGCATCAATGGACTGATCAATGCGGGTCTTTTCCTGATCGTAGGGCCGCTGGTGTATTTCTTCTACGTGCTGGAACCGCAGGCCAAGACCTACCTGATCCAGATGCTGGCCTTCAGCATGCTGTACATGTTCGCCTTTGCGTATAATACGATCTACACGGTCGGCGTATTCCCGGCCGGGGGAGACTCCCGGTACGATGCCATCAGCGTGATCATCGCCACCTGGTGTTTCGCGATCCCGCTGGCGCTTCTGGGATGCTTTGTCTTCCACTGGCCGGTCATGGTCGTCTACATGGTCATGTGCTGTGACGAGATCATTAAGTTCCCGTTCCTGCATCTGCGATTCAATACAGATATCTGGATCAAAAACCTGACCCGCAGCGAAGCGTGACTGAAAAGGAGCCCGTTATGAATCAAGAATGGTCGGAGATGAACAAAGAGATGCAGTCTTTGCTCTCGAAAAAGGTAACATTCCCGGAAGGCATATCAAGGCTCCTCGCCTTGCGGAAGCTTCTGTTTGAACAGATCACGCAGATCGTGATGACGTATCCGGCAGAGGCGTTTTATCAGATGCCCTTTGCCGGGGCGGCGGGGTATCATTCCAAGACACTGGCCTATTCCATCTGGCACATTTTCCGGATCGAGGACATTGTAGCCCATGAAATGATCGCGGAGGATCAGCAGATCCTGTTCCGGCAGGATTTTCTGAAAGCCACACAGTCGCCCATCATCACGACCGGCAATGAGCTTTCCGGTGATGAGATCGTGGAATTCTCAAGGCAGCTGAACGTCCGGGAGCTGCACAGGTATGCACAGGAAGTGATGCAGTCCACGGACGGGATCCTGCAAAACCTGAACTATCCTGATCTGAAGCGTGGATTCGGAGAAGAGATGATCACAAAACTGAAAAAGACGGGCTGCGTCAGTGAAGCGGAGGAGGCCGGGTGGTTGATTCCGTACTGGTGCGGAAAAGATGTGCAAGGGCTCATCCGTATGCCCTTCAGCCGGCACTGGATCATGCACATCGAAGCCATGCAGCGCATCAAGAACAAGCTGTGCAAGCAGGCAAGAAAAGGTGTAGATCCCATCGCGTACTGCGGTTTTTCCTGCAATCACTGTTTCCTGGGTGCATGGTGCGGCTCCTGTAGGACCGCCTACAACACCTGTTCCTTTGCCACGATCTCACCGGATGGCCGATGTCCCAATGCGGTGTGCTGTCAGGAAAAGGGCATCGATGGGTGCTACGAGTGTGACCTGCTGGAGACCTGTGAAAAAGGTTTTTATATCCCGTCCAATGACGGCGCGGAAGCAGCCAAGGCCCAGGCTCTGTACATCCGAAAGCATGGTAAGAAGGCCTTTCTGCAAGTGCACGACCGCCTTCATGAGCAGTATGATTTTGCCAAAACGCAGGAGCTCCTGGGGCAGGATCATGAAGAAGGCTTAAAGATCCTGGAAGAAGTGGATATTTCCTGATCGAAGCATTAATCTGCCTTGATCAGGTCATACACGAACACTTCATGGATCTCTTCGGTATAGCCTTCATAGAAACCGGTCGGCATGCCCGCAACGATCCTGGCGCCGCGGTTGTAGAGAAGCAAAAACTGTCTATTGTCCTTGTCGAATGTCAGTCCTTCGATCTCGCCCTGCAGAATCACATCGTCAAAGGCCTTTTCCAGAACCAAGATCCCCTTGCCATCAGAAATGTCGATCCGGTACATGTGATCCGGAGCGGATTCATCGGCATCTCCGTCATCACAGGTAACGTACAGGTTCCCTTCGAAATAAGCGATGCCCTGCAGCCATTTCGGACTGGGCTGCATTTCCTGCTTCCCTTTGTAATCGCCGGTATCCAGATCATACATGTAGAGAAAATTGCTGGATTCATCATCGATCCAGGAGGTCATGTACACGGTCCTGGAATCAGGATCCACCGCGATCCCGCTGCATTCCAGCTGTCCGGTATCCGAACGAAAGGGAAAGACCCGCTTCAGCTGCAGGGTATCGCCGTCATATACGGCGACCTGTATGTTTTTTCCCTCGCCGTCCATAAAGTATTCGACACCAAGATACAGCTCATTATTGTACACGTCGATGTCGCCGATGTGATTGACGTCCAGAGTATAGCCCTCAAAAGGCTCCGTGTTCTCGGCAACGAGGTTCCAGTTGCTATCATATTTGGTCAGCGTCGTAGAGCCGCTGACCCAATAGTATCCATTTTCCGTGCATACGCCCTGCCGGCCGGCGACAGAATGGACGGAATTCAGTTCGTATTGGAATGCAGGCTTTTCTTTATTCCGGCATCCGTTTAGGAGAAGCAGGAAAAGGAAGATGAACAGAAGTGCCTTTTTTCGCATATTCGAGACCTCGCTATTATTGTTTTTTCTATTGCAACCGGGACGGGATGTTTGTAGTGGATCCGTTTAAGGCAAATTGATCGTGCCGGTATTCTTGGATGTGAGGAAGGTAGTCCGCTCCGGGAAGATCTCCCGGCAGATCTTAAGTTCCAGTTCCTGTCGATGCGTCAGATGGGTCACAAAACCATCCAGATCCTTCAACCCATGTGCCACCGCGTAGGGCGAAGAATTGAAAAACAAGCACACCATTTCAAACCAGCGTTCATGGCCCTGACTGTCGATGCGCTCCCGCTTCACAGCCTCGATGTTGGCGCGGATCTCCTTCGATTCCAGGTAGTAGATGCGGTAAGCTTTTCCTTCGAGTGCTTTACGGATCTCCTCGTAGAAACGGAGAATCTCCGCATCCGATTTCTGCCGGAACAGGATCAGGTCCTCGACGATATTCTGCATAAGAGAGCACTCGTAGATCCTCCGGTCATCCTGCCAGAGCCTGTACCGCTCCAGTATTATGGACCGAAAGTCTTCAAAGGAACGGCGGCCGTTGTAGATTTCATATTGTTCCAGATCCTGATAGAAGCCGGGGATGTCGGTCCGGATCTTCGTATAGCAGATGATGCGCATGCTGCCTTCCACAACGGTTTTTTCCTCGATCTGCGACCGGATCTGGGCATATTTCTGCAAAATGTTCCGATAGGTTTCCTCATTCACGTAGGCACACCACGATAGTTCGATCGGCGAATAATCCCCCTCCAGGACAGGCGTATAATCCCTGTTCTTCTCATGGAGATGCTGCGCCAGTGTGCTTTTTCCGCTGCCCTGCAACCCTTCTATCAATATGTTCATGGGGTGTTCTCCTGCTTGTTTTCAGATCAAAGCAGCTTTCTCATCGTATAGGTGACGCCGGACCTATTGTAGATCTCAAATCCTGCCTTCTCATATAGGGACATGGGTCCGGTAAAAGCCAGGCTGAAGGATTTGACGCTTTCCATCGGGTATGCTTCCACGTACTGATACCCGTCCGCCTTAGCATCCGCGAGGACTTTCTGCAGCAGCTGGGTCGCGATGCCCTTGCCGCGGTACTCCGGCGCGATCTCAAAACAGACGATGGACTTGATCTTGCCAGGACTTAAGCCCGGTGCGATGTTTTCATCCTCCGGGATCGTGTGAAGATCAAACTCACCGGTCCGGTAGTAGCTCGTTCGGTCATTGGCGTTGCACCAGCCGATGGCGACCCCATGATCAAAAGCAAGATATCCCTGGATCTCGCCCGAGTTCACCATCCTTTCGGCGGATTCTCGGAGAGCCCGGATCCAGCCTTCCAACGTATTGCCATATTCCGCTGTTTTATCATACAATTCTGCCTGCATCCTCTTTTTGCTCAGGTTAAAGGCGTTGCAGTAGCACGGATAGAAAGGCGATCCGTCGGAAAAGGCCCGGTTGTCAAAGAAATCTAAATAGTCTTCTGCCAGAGCAGGGGACAGTTTTTTTATTTCGTATTGCATTCGCTATGCCTCCTCATTCAGGATCTGTCGAACTGTTTCTGCATACATGTCCGCATGGTTGAGCGAAAAATCGCCGTGATAGAATCCTTGCAGACAGTTCAGACTGCAGTCAGGCAGCTTGCCAGCTATTGTTTCGGCGGACCGGCGGATCCCCCTTGTTTCCTTACTGCCGTAATACACGTGGGCCTTCGCCGAGACGCCGCGGAGCGATTCTTTCAGCCTGTAGGCGGTGTTGGCCTTCATAAACGCGATCATGTCGCTCTTTCGGATCCGGCTGGTGTCCCGGTAATAGTCTTCAAAGAGACTTGGCTGGATGTGCAGCTGTCGAAACTGCAGACGGGCAAAAGTCTTGTTTTGGATCAGACGGTAGGTGCTGCCAAAGGCCGGACCGATCAGCGCATTTGTAAGACGGGAAGGGATCACAGACGCGCTTTCGATCAACGCATAACTGCAGATGTCCGGACGTTGGGCCAGGATCTCCAACAGGATCTGAGCACCTAAGGACAGCCCACCGATGAGCGATACGGAGCCGCCATAATGCGCATCGATCCAGGCGATGATCTCATGAGCGTTCTCCTCGATGCTCGTAAACGGATGATCACTGCCGGCATGTCCGTCTAGGATCGGAAGGATGATATGGTACGAATCCTCCAGAAGCGAGGCCACCTCACGGTAATTCCACCAGGACAGTCCGCCGCCGTGAAGCAGCAGTATGGTTTCTTTTTCTGTTGAGCCGAATTCTTGATACTGCATAAGAAAACACCTCGACCTTCATTTGCCGGCCGCGATGTGCGCCGGATACCACTTCTGGAACCAGGCTGTGAAGAAGCCCAGCAGGATCGGCATGGCCTGATTCAGCAATACCAAAGCCAGCCCCGGGACCCGTCCGGACAGAAGAAACGTCCAGCCGGCCGTAAGGAGATAGAGGATGCCCCATGCCGCCGCGATGATATAGTTGGTCTTCATAAAGATCGGGTTCTGAAGCGCGTCTTTACCATAGCTGTATTTCACATAGGCCGCGCACAGCGGTTCTTTGGTCAGACACGACAAAAGCCACAGCAGGCCGAAGATCAGATACCCCAGTGTAACAGCCAGCTGTCCGTTGCCCGTGATGGAAGCCAGAATGGCCAGCAGCGCCGCAAGAGCCAGGGAGAGCTTGTCATAGATGCAGAACGCATGACGTCCCATGATGAGCGGCAGGCAGGCGCAGACGCCAAGGGTCACCAACGCGCCGATCCGGGTATGGATGGAGACAGCCGCCCAAAGCGTGATCCAGCTGGCCAGCATGGTGATCATGGTTGGAGGCTTCTTAGCCGGCTCGACAGCAGCCTTTGGAGCATCCGTGGTATTACCTGCATTTCCGAAATACCGATCCCAGTTCATCATCAGGGAGAAGTCGCCGTTGACCTGGTACAAGTGCCTGGCCAAGGCTTCGTCGCCGCGCAATTCCCCGCGGGAGATGGAAAGCCATACATCCCAGGGCGTGTCGATGCGGGTGGTAGCAGACAGGCTGCCGTCCGTACGTACTTCCGAGCCTTTTTTGCCCAGCAGGATCTGGTAAGTCCTGTTGAGATCCGTGTAGCAGATCTCCAGGACCCGGTCCGTACCATCGTAGCTTTCTTTATTGTACAGGGCGGCCATCTGCCGGGTGAAGAGCAGACTCTCGTCTTCCTTTTCTCCCGTTTCGCGAGAAACGCCCCAACTGGCGTCTGCCATGGCCTCGAAGGTCTCTCTCGGATAGAGGAGAGTGCGGAGTTTGGTCTTTGTTTCCTCGGAGATGGCCCCGGACGCGTATTCCGTGCCGGCCTGCTTCACGTAGGACAGGTATTCGTCCGTACGGCCCGAGAGCTCCTTCACCCGGAAAAGCTCGCCCTGCCCGCAGAAGAGGGTATCGTAATTTCCCTTGCCAAGAAAATGATCAAACATCTTCGTGACGCTGTCGTAGTTTCCTTCGGCCGAATAAAACCCGCAGGTCGAGATCAGGACATGCCTGGTTCCTGCCGTGTTGAACCGGGCGTCATGGCTGCCGCTGCCATATCCGTCGGAGCGGGAACTCATGAACGGGAGGCTCATCGGCAGCTGCCGGTCGATCAGGTTTTTGAGGATCCCCGGGACACTGTAGTAATACAGCGGAAAGCTCCAGACGACAAGATCGGCGTGGAGCATGCGGTCCAGGACCCTCTGCATATCATCCTGGATACAGCAGACACCGGGCGTTTTCTGCCAGCAGGAAAAACATCCCCTGCAAGGTGCGATTTTGAGAGAAGCGACATGGAACTCTTCCACATTAACCTCTTGACGGGCGGACCGGATGCCGTCTATAAAGCTTTTGGCAAGCTTCAGGGAATTGCTGCCTTTTCCCTTCGGACTTCCGTTGATCAGCAGTATTTGCACGTTTCTTGCCTCCCATTATCGATCTTATCGAATCAGTTATTTACTTTGATAGATCAACTTTTGATGCATTGTACCGTTTTCTTCCTTCGGTGACGGTCCCAAATTCGATCGCTTCGGTCGGACAATTCTGGATGCAGGACATGCAGTGCGCACAGCGTTCTGCTGTCCATACGGGCTTTCCGTTCTGCATCTCGATCACGTTCATGGGGCAGAGCCGGGCACAGTTTTCCGTATCACCGAGCACCTTATGGCTTTTGTTCGTGATGTGATTGCTGGCGAGTTTGAATTCGGCATATCCCTTGAAGAGCATGCTATTTTTGGTAATGATTTTTTTCAACTGCCCGCCGGTGATCCCGGAGTAGCCGCCGTTCGTAAAGATTCCGTAGACCTCTCGGCAGCCTCCTTGGACGTTTATATTTGTGGCCATTATAGCACGGACTCAATGGTAGTACAATCTATTTCAAGTGGCTGGACAGACTCTGTTCTTTTCCTTTTTTCTGTGATAGAATAGAAAAAGATACAGCCGAAAAAGATTGGAGAGTATGATGAAAAAGATCGAAGAACTGATACAAGGCAAAGCAGGCAGCTATATCTTCCCGTTTTTCTGGCAGCATGGAGAAGACGAAACGACGCTTCGTGATTATATGCGGGCGATCTATGAAGCCAACATACGGGCGGTATGCGTGGAATGCCGGCCGCATCCGGATTTCTGCGGCCCCAAGTGGTGGCAGGATATGGATATTATCCTGGATGAAGCCCATAAGCGCGGCATGCAGGTCTGGATCCTGGATGATGACCATTTCCCGACAGGACATGCCAACGGTGCCATTGCGAAGGCGGATAAATTGTTAAGACCTTGGTATATCGACTCTGTTTTTGCAGATGCCTACGGTCCGTCCCCCGCTAATCGGGTGGACATTG
>ONBQ01000082.1 GCA_900316145.1 uncultured Eubacteriales bacterium | reverse complement strand
TTTCAGCAAAATAATAGGTTCCGTCTTCCGCGTAAACGAAGAACAGATCATTGGACTGCTCAGGATAGAGGACCGCCTGCACCGCCTCGATGGAAGGACTGGCGATCGGACCCAGGGGAAGAGCGGCCGCAAGGTACGTATTGTACTGATCTTCATACGAACTGTCAAAGCCGTACTGCGCTACAAGATCTTCCGCGTACCATCTGGTTACATCCATTTGAAGCGGAGTACCGCTGCCTATGCGGTTATCGATCACGGACGCGATATGAGCCATGACTTCCGGGTGAGTCTTGGAAGCATCACCACGCTCGCCAAGGCTTCCTTCGATCTGAACGATGCTGGCCCGTGTCAGCACTTCATGCAGAGATAAACTCGTTCCGGACTGGACCATCATGTCCTGAATCACGGCTAAAGACTGATCCAGCATTTGCTTTAGCCCGGGCAGTTCGTTTTGGGTCAGTTCATAATTCATGGAAAGAAGATAACCCTCCAGCGGAAAACAACAGGCAGACGCTTCTTCGGGAAGCTGAGACGTAAGAGTTTCCGCCTCTGAGAGCAGTTCATCATATGACCCAAGATAGGAATAGCCGAAGGTCTGTTCATCCGCGTCCTCCGGGACAGCAATGGTCTGGAGCAATTCATCAAAGCGAAGGCCCGGAGTAGCTGAGAGATCATATTGCAAGACTTCCGGTTCAGGCTCAGAGGATTCCTCTTCGGATGATTCTTCCGGGATGGATTCAGTAGAAGAGTCTTCCGATTCCGTCTTTTCCGGTTCTGATTCTTCGGGTTCGATTTCGGATATGGATTCCGATTCGGACACAGGTTCCGATGGATCGGATGAGGCAGCTGGTTCAGCAGCTTTCTGGCTGCAGGCACATAAAAGAAGCAAAGTCAACAGGCATAAGAAAAGGCGGATCCGCATGGAAAACCTCCTGATATAAGATTAGTTACATTATACTATTGGAAGATGATAATGACAAGCAGAAACGTTAGAACTTGCCTATTCCCAAAACTTTAGCGATTTGCTATAATAAAGCGCAGAATCATATAAAGGAGTACTCTCATGGAAAAGAAGCCATTTGTCACCAAAGAACTGATCGAAAAGATCGCAGCCGAATATCCAACTCCTTTTCATATCTATGATGAAAAGGGAATCAGGGAAAATGCTATGCGCCTGAAGAAGGCATTTGCCTGGAACCCGGGATTTCGGGAATACTTCGCAATCAAGGCGACTCCCAACCCGTTCATTATCAACATCCTGAAAGAGTATGACTGCGGCACGGATTGTTCCTCCATGACAGAACTGATGATGTACAAAGCCCTGGATATGCCGGGCGATCATATCATGTTTTCTTCCAATGATACACCGCTGGAAGAATTTGCTTATGCGAATGAGATCGGGGCGATCATCAATCTTGATGATATCACCCATATCGAAGGGCTGGAGAAAACCCTGGGCTGTATTCCGAAAACGATCTCCTGCCGATACAACCCCGGCGGAACCTTTTCCATCCATAATAAGATCATGGACAATCCGGGAGATGCCAAGTATGGCATGACCACAGACCAGATCATAGAGGCTTTCCGGATCCTGAAGGAAAAAGGCGCCGAAGAGTTCGGCATTCATGCGTTTCTGGCCAGCAATACAGTGACCAATGAGTATTATCCGACCTTGGCTGGCGTATTATTTGAACTGGCGGTCCGTCTGCAGAAAGAGACCGGCGCGCATGTAGCCTTTATCAATCTGTCCGGTGGGATCGGCATTCCTTATCGCCCGGATCAGGAACCGAACGATATCGAAGAGATCGGTCGTCTGGTCAAGGAACAGTATGAGAAGATACTGATCCTGGCCGGAATGGGAGACGTGGCGATCTATACGGAACTTGGCCGTTTTATGCTGGCGCCATATGGCCATCTGATCACGAAGGCCATCCATGAAAAGCATACACACAAGGAATACATCGGCGTGGATGCCTGCGCGGCCAATCTGATGCGTCCGGCGATGTACGGAGCTTATCATCACATCACGGTCCTGGGCAAAGAAGACGCTCCGAAAGATCATATTTATGACATCACGGGATCGCTTTGCGAGAATAATGATAAATTCGCCATCGACCGAGAGCTTCCAAAGATCGAAATGGGGGACTATCTGGCCATCCATGATACCGGAGCCCACGGCTTCTCCATGGGATACAATTATAACGGCAAGCTTCGAAGCGCCGAGCTGCTTTTGAAAGAAGACGGCAGCGTACAGATGATCCGGCGCGCGGAAACACCGAAGGACTATTTCGCGACATTTGATTTCACAGGCCTTTTCAGCTGAGGACCTCGAAGAGATTCCTTGCGTTAGCACTTGAATCTTGAAGCCCTCTGTGCTACAATACAATCAAAATAAACTCAATTTATAGGGAGGTTTTAGCAATGGGAATTTTATCTCGGTTCAAGGCGATCATGGAAGCAAATCTGAACGCATTATTGGATAAAGCGGAAGATCCGGAGAAGATGGTCGATCAGATCCTTCGTGACCTTCAGGATGATCTTGGCAAGGTAAAGGCCGAGACCGCCGGCATCATGGCTGAGGAAGCCCGCGCGCAGCGTACGTATGATGATGCTCTGGATGAGGTCAACAAGCTTCAGCAGTATGCGGAGAAGGCTGTGCTGGCCGGCAATGATGAAGATGCCAGGACCTTCCTGCAGCAGAAGCAGAAGAAGACCGAGCAGCTGGCTGCTTTGAAGCAGGCCTATGACATGGCTCATGAGAATTCTGAGAAGATGAAGTCCATGCATGATCATCTGACCCAGGAGATCAGTGAGATGTATGCCCGCCGTGATGCCATCAAGGCTAAGGTCGCTGTGGCTAAAACGCAGGAAAAGATCAACGAGATCAACTCCAGCATTGCCAAGACGGAAGCCGGCATGAGCGAGTTCGAGCGCATGGAAGCCAAAGCGGATCAGATGCTGGATACCGCCAATGCTATGGCTGAACTGAATGCTACCGAAGGTTCTGTCAATGATCTGATGAAGAAATATGATGATGTTCCTTCTCAGGAGGTCGAGGATGAACTGGCCGCTTTGAAGGCGCGCATGGGTAAGTAAGATGGGAATCTTTTCCAGTCAGCTTGCGAGCGTTGTAGAATGGCCTGAATACCGTGACGATGTCATTTTCTATAAGTGGCATGAGGCGGAACTCAAAAAGAGCAGCCGCATCATCATTCGTCCCGGCCAGGATGCCATCTTCATGTACAACGGTCGCATAGAAGGAGTCTTTCAGGATGAGGGCAACTTCGAGCTCAATTCGGATATCATCCCGTTCCTCAGCACTTTAAAGGGCTTCAAGTTCGGATTCAATTCCGGCCTCAGAGCAGAGGTGCTGTTTGTGAACACCAAAGAGTTCACGCTCAAATGGGGTACAAAAAACGCCATCAATGTTCCTTACAAGGGGTTGCCTGGCGGCCTGCCGATCCGTTGCTTCGGAACCTGCACCATGAAGGTCAATGATTACGTGGCCTTGATCGATCAGATCGCCGGTGTTCGGGACATCTACCGGATCGATGAGCTGGAAGACCGTGTCATGTCTGTTCTGGATCAATATGTCATCTCTGCCATCGTCAAAGAGGGCAAGGACATGTTCAATCTCCAGGCCCAGAGCCCGGCTATCGCCTCTGATATCCGGTACGATCTGGATATGGAGATGCACAAGATCGGCATGAGCGTTACATCCTTCGTGATCCAGAATTTCAATTATCCGAAGGAGATCCAGGATCGTATCAATGACGTAGCGTCTGCTCACATGGTGGGAGATATCAATACCTATCAGCAGGTGCACATGGTCGATGCCTTGTCCAATGATACGAACAGTACAGCCGGTTCCACCGCATCCGATATGATGGGTATGATGGCTGGCATGACCATGGCCGGTCAGATGATGAATCAGATGAACGAGGCTATGCAAGGTCAAAATAATAAACCGCAGACCGGCGCGAAGTTCTGCCCGGAGTGCGGCAATCCTGTGCAGGAGGGTCAGAAATTCTGCCCTGAATGCGGACACAAACTGTCCTAAATGAATAATAAAACGGTGGCCATTACTGGTCACCGTTTTTAAATACTTCTTCCGCGTAGCGGACACTGGCCATCGCATCTTTTCCATAGAAATCCGCACCTATGGCATCGGCATACTCCTGGGTCAGGACCGCGCCGCCCACCATGATCCGGCAGAAGGGTGCTTTTTCATGCAGCAAGCGGATGGTTTCCGCCATATTGGGCACTGTGGTCGTCATCAAGGCGCTCAGCCCGCAAAGCCGGGCCTGATGAGTAAGGACCGCATCCACAACGGTTTCCGGGGGCACATCCCGTCCCAGATCAATGACGGTAAAACTGTAGTTTTCCAGAAGCGTTTTGACGATATTCTTTCCGATATCATGAATGTCATCTTTTACCGTGGCTATGACGATGGTACCCTTGGATTCCTGTCGGCCGCCTTCCCGCAGGACATGCTCTTTGATCACATCAAACGCGGCTTTTGCCGCTTCGGCGCTCATGAGCAGCTGGGGCAGAAAGACTTTTTTCTTTTCAAAGCCATCTCCTACGATATTTAAGGCCGGGATCAATTCTTCATTTATGATCATAAGCGGCTCTCGCAGGGTGAGGGCTTTTTTTGTTGCATCCGCGGCAGCTTCTTTGAGGCCGCTTATGATCGCCTCGGTCAGCGACATATCCGAAACGACCTTGAGTTTGGATGTAGTCTTGCTTGCGGTGTCATTATACTGATCGATATATTGCAGACAGTTCTCATCCAGGCCGGTCAAGGCGCGGAACGTATACCACGCGCGCATCATGGAAGCAGAGCCCGGATTGATGATGGCGGCGGATAAACCATTCTGCATGGCCATGGTAAAGAACTCACTGTTCAGATTCTCGCGGGCAGGCAGGCCGAAGGAGACATTGGACACGCCCAAGATGGTATGTCCGCCCAATTCATCCCGGACACGGCGGATCGTTTCCAGCGTGACAAGAGCAGCCTGGGGGTTGGTGCTGACAGTCATCGTCAGACCGTCGATCAGAATATCTTCTTTAGGAATGCCATAGGAGGCTGCTGTTTCATAGATCTTTTTCGCGATCTTAAGACGTCCATCTGCCGTTTCCGGGATCCCGTCATGGTCAAGACACAGCGCTACGACGGTACCGCCGTATTTCTGGACTAAAGGAAAGATGCGCTCCATCGTTTCCTCCTTGCCGGAAACGGAGTTGATCATAGGTTTTCCATTATAGTACCGCATGGCGGATTCCATAGCTTCCGGATCCGATGTATCCAGCTGAAGCGGCAGGTCGGTCACGCTTTGCAGTTCCCGCATTACCTCCGTCAGGACTCTGGTCTCATCGATCCCCGGCACGCCGACATTGACATCCAGCACATGGGCGCCTGCCTGCTGCTGTTTGACAGCTTCCTGCAGGATATAAGCCATATCGCCGTCCAGCAAAGCAGCTTTGAGCTTTTTCTTGCCCGTCGGGTTGATGCGCTCTCCGATGATGATAGGGTCGCGGTCGATGCGTACGCTGCGTGCGTAGGAAGAGACATAAGTGGGGCGGGATCCTGCTTCAGACAAGGGCTTTGATAACGGTCGGCAACGGTCCGTCACCTGGCGGATGAAGTCTGGCGTTGTGCCGCAGCAGCCACCAGCGACTCGCACGCCAGCCTGGACCATGTCCTCCATGACGGAAGAAAACGTATTCGCGTCGATATCGTAAAAAGTATGCCCAGCTTCCACGCGCGGAAGTCCAGCGTTGGGATTCATGATCACAGGCAGCCTGGTCAAGGATAAAAGCTGGTCCAGAAGCGGACGCATCTGGATCGGACCCAATCCGCAGTTCATACCCAAAGCATCGACACGCAGGCCTTCCAAAAGTGCTACGATTCCGGGAATATCACAACCGGTCAGCAGCTGTCCGTTCTCATCGAAAGTAACCGTCACGAAGACCGGAAGATCGCTGTTTTCCTTTGCGGCCAGTACGGCTGCTTTGATCTCATAGGTATCGCTCATGGTCTCGATCAGGACCAGATCCGCGCCTTCTTTCACGCCGGCCCGGACGTTTCGGGCATAGATCTCATAGGCCTCATCGAAAGACAGGTCGCCAAGAGGCTCCAGAAGCTTTCCCGTAGGCCCCATATCCAATGCGATGAAACGTTCTCTGTCGGAGGGAACGCGCTTCATCGCTTCGCGGGCATTCATAAAGGCGGCGTGGATCATGTCTTCCACAGAAGGGCCGTCTCCATCCGGAAACTTCAGAACATTCGTGTTGAAAGTGTTGGATTTGAGTATGTCACAGCCGGCTCTGAGGTAATCCGCATGGATCGAGATCACTTCTTCCGGCCGCTCCAGGTTCCAGGTCTCGCCCAAGATCCCGGGCGTAAGACCTTTTTGCTGCATTAAAGAACCGTATCCGCCGTCAAAGAAAAGAAGGCGTTTGTTTAAAGAATCTATAATAGACATAAGCGCTCCTTTATGCCCGTCGATACGGGCAGGATTCGCGACCGCACAGGTCGCAGCTGTTTGTGTCACAGGAAAACGGAGAAGGGGACAAGCCGATCACAGCTGTGACGGATTTGGCGGGGATCATCAAAAGACCATCCGTCAATTTGATACCGATGCGGCGCGACAGTTCCAAAACCTCCAGAAACCGTGGCTGAATGGATAAGGGAAAGTCACCATAGCCCGGAGAAAACCGGGGCCGCATGTATAGGCCTTCTTTTTCATAGCGTTCTTTTAGCTGATCCTGCACCTGATCGACATAGCCTTCTATAAGAGCCGCTCCGCAGGCCTGGGCGACGACGGCCTTAAGCATATCCAGCTTTTCAAAACGATGGATGTAAAGATCGACTTCAGTTCCTAATGTCGCGCCTAACAGGATGACCTGGGTGCATCCCCTTAAGTTTTTTTCCAGGTCCCGGCTATCGGTCTCTAGGGGACCTAAATGAAGCAGGCCTTCTTCATCAATGGAAAAAGTCTCTGTCCGATACAGAGACTTGGAGTGCGCGATAGAGGACAGTTCGGACAGAACTTCCGCTATGACCTTCTTTACGTTTTCTGTGGGAGAATACCCCTGATATCCCAGATACCGGGCGATCTCTCTGTCGGATACCGGGATCATTTGAGGATCTCCGAAAGGTTGTCCATGATGCGGGCCGCGACGGAAGGTTTATTCATGGTGTAAACATGGATGTGGGTAACTCCGTTGGCCAGCAGGTCGATGATCTGCTCGGTGGCATAGGCGATACCGGCCTGGGTCATGGCTTTGGGATCATCGCCGAAGCGGTCCACGATGGAGAGGAATCTTGTCGGGACATAGGTGCCGGAAAGAGAGCGGGCTCTTGCTACCTGGGTTTTGTTGGTGATGGGCATGATGCCTGCCAGTACGGGAACATGGATCCCGATATCACGCGCGCGGAAAAGAAAGTTATAGAGAATATTGTTGTCGAAGAACATTTGCGTGGTCAGGAAATCCACTCCGGCATCTACCTTTTCTTTCAGGTAGCGCAGGTCATCCGACTTATGTTCATTTTCGACATGCCCCTCCGGATAGCAGGCTGCGCCGATGCAGACGGAAGGATCATAGTTCTTAATATCATAGATCAGTTCACTGGCGTAATGATAATCACGAGGCTGATCCCGGTCGAACCCTTCGGGCAGATCCCCCCTCAAGGCCATGATGTTTTCGATATGCCGTTCATGGAGCATGTCCAATTTCTCACGGATCGTGGCCTTGTCGGAAGAGACGCAGGTCAGGTGAGCCAGAGAAGGCACGCCAAAGCTGTTCTGTATATTGGCTGCGATATCCGCGGTATACAGGCTGGTCCCGCCGCCGGCGCCGTAGGTAACGCTCATGAAAGAAGGCTTCAAAGCCGCGATCTTTTCGACAGCGGCTGAGACCGTTTCATAACGGTCCGAAGTCTTGGGCGGAAATACTTCAAAGGATAAAGTTGGTTTAGATGTGGAAAGTACGTCTGATATTTTCATAATACTACCGGTTTTCTATGATTTATTTGTATGGTTATTATAGTGGAAACGATGATAAAAAGCAAGATATATGTACACTAGTAAGTATTGCATTTTGCAGCGTGTTTTGATAAAATAGACAGGATTCCTATAGAATATACCAAAGCAGGATCGGTCTGTTTTCGATCCGGACTTTGAAAGGAGAACTTCATGAAATTACCAGAAGCCGAGAATTTCATCGAGCGCGAGATCAACAAAGATCTGGAAGAGGGCGTTTACGATCACGTTCAGACCCGTTTCCCGCCGGAACCGAACGGCTATATGCATATCGGCCACATTAAGGCCATGTATGTGGATTTCGCCACAGCGGCCAAGTACGGCGGCAAGTGCAACCTGCGTTTTGATGATACCAACCCCACCAAGGAAGATACCGAATATGTAGAATCTATCCTGGATGACATTCATTGGATGGGATTTGACTGGGACCATCTGTACTACGCCTCTGATTATTACGAGCAGCTGTATGAGTATGCCAAGGTCTTCATTCAGAAGGGCCTGGCCTATGTGGATGATCTGTCCCAGGAAGAGATGCGTGAGTACCGTGGTACATTGACTGAGCCTGGCAAGAACAGTCCCTGGAGAGATCGTTCTGTTGAAGAGAACATGGACCTGTTCGAGCGGATGAAGAATGGCGAGTTCAAAGAGGGCGAGAAGGTCCTGCGCGCCAAGATCGACATGTCTTCCCCGAACATCAACATGCGTGATCCGGCCATGTACCGCATCGTTTATACAACGCATCACCGCACCGGCAACACCTGGTGCATCTACCCGATGTATGACTACGCGCACCCCGTTTCCGACGCGCTGGAGGGTGTTACGCATTCTCTGTGCAGCTTCGAATATGAGGATCACAGACCGCTTTACAACTGGTTCGTAGAACAGCTTGGCATCTTCGACAATCCGCCGCGTCAGATCGAATTCTCCCGCATGGAGATCACGAACGTGGTCACCAGCAAGCGTAAACTGCGCGCGCTGGTAGAGAATGGAATCGTTGACGGCTGGGATGATCCTCGCATGCCTACGCTGGCCGGTCTGCGCAAGCGCGGCTATACGCCGGAGGCCATCAAGGAGTTCATCACCAGCACCGGTATTTCCAAGGCGCGTGGAGCCACCATCGATTACGCCTATCTGGAGCACTGCATCCGCGAAAACTTAAAGCTTGGCAACAAGCGCATCATGGCCGTCCTGGATCCGATCAAGGTCGTGATCACCAATTATCCGGAAGGACAGATCGAATATTTCGATACCGTCAACAATCCGGAAAATGAAGAACTGGGCAGCCGCAAGGTCGCGTTTGAAAGAGAGCTTTACATCGAGCGCAGTGATTTCATGGAAGAGCCGGAAAAGAAGTTCTTCCGTCTGGCGCCGGGCCGCGAAGTACGTTTCATGAACAGCTATTTTGTGACCTGCCAGGAAGTCATCAAGGATGAAGAGGGCAATATCGTACAGCTCAACTGCACCTATGATCCTGAGACCCGCAGCGGTTCCGGATTTAACGGCCGCAAGGTCAAGGGCACCATCCACTGGGTCGGAGCGTCCACCGCGGTACCGGCAACAGTCCGCCTGTATGACCATCTGTTCGACTTAAACGAAGAGACAGGCGAGTACGAGCATAATCCGGATTCCGTCACGATCCTTGATCATGCGTTGATCGAGGCATCGGTCAAGGATGAGCCGCTTGGAAGCCGCTTCCAGTTCGTCCGCAACGGATACTTCATCACCGATCCGGCTGATTCCACCGAAGACAAGCTGGTCATCAACCGCATCGTATCGTTAAAGAGTTCTTATAAATAAAACATGACAGAGCAGCATTCGTTCTTGTGGCGAAGGCTGCTCTCCCTGCGTAACCATGAAAAGAGAATATTTAACTTATTTTAGTCATTGTACGGAACGGGACATGCATGTGCTGTCCTATACATCGGATTCCGGAAAGAAGGGCATTCCGCTGTTGGTCATTCCGTCCCAGGATGGAATGTGCGATAATTACGAAAGCTTTGGAATGATCGACAACATCAAAGATTTCATCGAGAATGGCGATGTACAGGTGTTCGCGGTCGATACCATCGACAAAGAAAGCTGGTCTGATGAACAGGGCGATGTGTATCACCGAGGCATGGTACAGGAGTCTTATTATCGGTTCATCGTGGATGAGCTTGTGCCCTGGATCCATGAGCTGAATGGCTCGGACCGTCCCATAACTGTTACGGGATGCAGCCTGGGGGCTACCCACGCCGCCATCCTGGGACTGCGCCGTCCGGATCTGTTCGAAGGCATTATCGCCCTGTCCGGTGTATATGACGCCGGGTATTTTACCGGGGGAAGGCTGGATGGAGCCTGGTACGATAATTCACCGGTCCATTTCATTCCCAATATGCCGTCTGACCATCCTTATGTAAATCTGTATAATCAGAGAAAATTCATCATTTGCGTGGGACAGGGAGCCTGGGAGGACGAGGGGATCCGCACGGCCCGCATCCTGGCGGATCAGTTCGCGTCCAAAGGTATCGATATCTGGGTCGACTTCTGGGGATATGATGTCAACCATGACTGGCCCTGGTGGAAGGTACAGACACGCTATTTCCTGCCGTTTATTCTTACGCATTACAGAGAGAAGGGTTTGATTTGAATTTCGTTTTTATTTCTCCGCAGTTTCCGCATACATACTGGAATTTCTGTGACCGCCTGCGCCGCAATGGCGTAAATGTCCTGGGTATTGGGGATACGCCTTATGACGGGCTGGATATGAATGTTAAAAACAGCCTTACAGAGTACTATTACGTTGACAACATGGAGGACTATGACAAGGTCTTCCGCGCTGTAGCGTTCTTTTCGTTCAAGTATGGCAAGATCGACTGGCTGGAATCCAACAATGAATACTGGCTGGAGCAGGATGCCCGTCTGCGCACGGATTTTCATATCACCACCGGTACGCAGGAAAGCGAGATCGACCATTACAAGAGCAAAGCTGAGATGAAAAAGTATTACAAGCTGGCCGGTGTGCCGACTGCGCGTCAGGCCAAGGTCACGACTTTGAAATCTCTTAAGACCTTCATCCGGAAGGTGGGATATCCTGTCATCGTCAAGCCGGAGATCGGCGTCGGCGCGGCCGAGACCTGGAAGCTGGAGTCCGAGGAAGACCTGGTTGGTTTCTTTGAGAAAAAGCCGGATGTGCCTTATGTATGCGAGGAATTCGTGACAGGGGACATCGTATCCTATGATGCCATCATCGATTCCAAGGGCGAGCCTTTATTCGAGTCTCAGACCTGCTGGCCGCCCTCCATCATGGACATCGTGAACCAGGAGCTGGATCTTGCGTATTATGTATCCGCGGATATGCCGGAGGCTCTGCGCAAGATGGGGCGTGCTACCGTCAAGGCGTTTGGCGTTAAGAGCCGCTATGTCCATCTGGAATTCTTCTGCCTGACGCAGGCAAAAGAGGGCCTGGGCCAGGTCGGTGATTTCGTGGGCCTTGAGGTCAATATGCGTCCCGCGGGTGGCTATACCCCGGA
The DNA here is from genome assembly GCA_900316145.1 of uncultured Eubacteriales bacterium. Lineage (GTDB taxonomy): Bacteria > Bacillota > Clostridia > Lachnospirales > Bianqueaceae > RUG159. The sequence continues at coordinate 4,342 of ONBQ01000082.1, read as the reverse complement.
TATGATGGACTTTGCCCATTCCGTCGATGTCTATCAGATCTGGGCGGACATGGTGACCACGGACAGCCGCCTCTTCCCGGTGGCGGAGAAGGAGCAATACTGTGCCTACGCCGGCCGCAGAGACCAGTATACATATAAGCATTCCGATGAAGAAGTGTTCAAGAAGTATGGTGAAGGCATGGTCATGGCAGAACGGCTGCCGGACATGATGGTGCCCCAGATGGGAAACCGCATGTTTACCGTAAAGCTGCCGACCCTGAAGGCAACAAAGGAATTCATTCAATTCGTTTCCGAAAGAGCATAAAAAATACCCCGCTGATCATAAGTCAGCGGGGTATCTGTCATTTAAGCGTTTTCGTTTTTAAAGGGCGTATAGCCGGCGTCCTGAATGGGCTTGATGGTGGAGCGGGTAAACTGCACGGATGTGGATGTTTTTTTGTTATTCTGAGAGATCTGGCTCCAGCTGTATACGATGCCGATGACCAGGAACAGGGCTGACATGCCCATGGTCTTGATCATTTCACCAAAGAATTCGGGATCGAAGAAGACCTTGAAACAGTCGGCAAACAACCACATGCCATAATCCTGATGGATGGTCAGGACCAGGACCAGATATTCCATAAGGAACAGGAACACGACAGACAAGACGATGGTCAGGACTATGGCCACGTTGTTCATTTTGCCCCGGAAGAGCCGGTATCCATAATAGATGCACAGCGGGATCAGGACGAAAAGAATGGCATAGATGTGATTGGCAGCCATGACAGTGATCACACTGGGCAGGATACCCACGAGGCCGCCCAGCAGAGCGCCGATCAGACCGGTCAGAAGGTTTCCGTTCTTTTCATTCTGCGCCACATCCGCCTCGCGCTTATCCAGGAGACTCTCGATGCAGGAAAGGTGGACCTTTTGATACACGCCGTTGTAATATGCCAGTCCATCCGGATCAAACTGGCCGCAGATCGGACATTGCAGGGATTCCTGGATGTTGTTGGTCGTAAGATAGTTGACCAGAGCGATGACAGTCTGGCTGAATTCATAGGGATACTGCATATGGGATGTACGTACGACCATCTGCAGCGTGCGTCCTACATAAGAGACAGCCCCCTTATGCTTCATGAGATTTTTAATCTCTTTCCGATAATTCTTTTTGAGTGACTGGGCCAGGTGGATCTTGACGATGATCGAGCTGATCAAGGCGGGTTTGCCTACGAGCTGGACGGACAAAGGATACCGGTCAATGACACCGCAGCCAAGCATGTCATGCATCTGGAATCCTCTGGTAGTCAGGAACTGGCCCCATTCCGAACTGTTCATGACGAACCTCCGATTTTGTTAAGAGTCAAATAATTGCGTATATTTTATCACATATAGGAAGAAAACGCAAGTTCGCCGAATTAAGGGTTGCTTTTTGAAGGTTCGTGACTTATAATTATCAAAGAAAATCAATTACTTTAGGAGGCGTTCTCATGTTAGTTTCCGCAACCGAAATGCTTAAAAAAGCAAAGGCCGGCAAGTATGCCGTCGGTCAGTTCAACATCAATAACCTGGAGTGGACCAAAGCCGTCCTGCTTACCGCTCAGGAGCTGAATTCTCCTGTTATCCTTGGTGTTTCCGAGGGTGCCGGCAAGTATATGACCGGTTTCAAGACCGTCGCTGCTATGGTCAAGGCCATGGATGAGTCTCTGGGCATCACCGTTCCGGTCGCTCTGCATCTGGATCATGGTACCTATGAAGGCGCCAAGGCTTGTGTCGAAGCAGGTTTTACTTCTATCATGTTTGATGGTTCTCATTTCCCGCTGGAAGAGAACATTGCCAAGTCCAAAGAGATCATCGAGCTGTGCCACAGCAAGGGCATCTCCGTTGAGTGCGAAGTCGGCACCATCGGCGGTGAGGAAGATGGCGTTATCGGAGCCGGTGAAGTTGCGGATCCGGAAGAGTGCAAGATGATCGCTGATCTGGGCGTTGATATGCTGGCTGCCGGTATCGGCAACATCCACGGCGTATATCCGGCCAACTGGGCTGGTCTTAACTTCGAAGCGCTGGATGCTATCCAGCAGAAGACCGGTATCATGCCGCTCGTCCTGCATGGCGGCACCGGTATTCCGGATGATATGATCAAGAAGGCTGTCACCCTGGGCGTTTCCAAGATCAACGTCAACACCGAGTGCCAGCTGGTATTTGCGGAAGCTACCCGCGCTTACATCGAAGCCGGCAAGGATCAGCAGGGCAAGGGCTTTGACCCGCGTAAGCTGCTGGCTCCGGGCACGGAAGCCATCAAGGCTAAGGTCAAGGAGAAGATGGAACTGTTCGGTTCTGTTGGCCAGGCCTGATCATTCCCACGCAAAAAGATGGTACCGATCGATCACGGTCGGTACCATTTTGTTTTCATATTCTTCAAAATAGATTGCGCTGGAGAGGATAAGTCGAATAAAAAAGATTTGTATTACTCTGGGAGTGACGATTCGATGAAAAAAAGGATTCTGTTTATTTCTATACTATTTATCCTTGTTTTAGTGGGCTGCAAGGCAGAAATAAAGGAAGATGATATTACTGAGAGCTTTTTTTCGATGGATCAAGAGAATAAGAATGCCTATACGATTGTAAAGGACGCCGCAGCGGAAGAGTTTGCAACAAAGATTTTTGATTTTCTGGAGGCCAGAAATGCTGACTCCGCCTTCAATGAAACTCTTCGAAAGATCCATATTGAAGATAAAGATTTGGCTTATTCCATGGAAGATATTGGCAACGATGATATCGTCAGTTATATTCATAAAGATGAAGGCTTGGCTTTGTTAAAAGATAATATGGGCGATCTGTTTTTTGAAGATAAAGACGAAAGGCTGTATTGTGTAAAGGGCAGTCATTCCATATACTATCTGATCAGTGTTAAAGACTCGATATATAGTTTATGGGTTTTCGATGGATATCTGGAAGAAGGGCAGACTCTAGGCGATCATCATCTGCATTGACGATCCGCCTGTTACTTTTTTCGCTGCTTTCTGTGTGCTTTTTTGACGCTCCAGCCAAATGTTCCGATCGCCTGTCCCAGTGTGTAATAAGTGCCGTGGGAGTAGCTGATCAGGTCCGCTTTTTCCAGGTGGAACCGGCCTTTTTCATCCAAAAGAGAAGGGTCGATATCCACCGATTCGATTTTCGCAAGGAACATGTCATGGGAGCCAAGATGCAGGACTTCGGTGACTCTGCATTCAAGACAGACCGGGCTTTCCGCTAAGCACGGGGCGTCGATCTTAACCGCTTCCTGCACCGCAAGATGAGCTGTTTCGAATTTGTTTTCATCTCGACCGCTTTTGACACCGCAGTAATCGACTGCACGGGCCAGTTTTCGGCAGGGCAGGTTGATGACGAATACGCCGCTTTTTTCGATCATGTCATGGGAGTGGCGTTCTTTGCGGATCGAGACGTAGCACATGGGCGGCTCGGAGCATACGGTGCCGGTCCAGGCGGCGGTAAAGACATTGTCCTGGCCGTCGCAGCGGCAGGTTACCAGCACAGGGGGCACGGGGTACAGCATATTGCCGGGTTTCCATATCGTTCGTTCCATCGTTTCTTTTTCCTTCGAAGTGATTTTTCTTGGATTATATCATAAAAAATCTGAAAAAGATATTGAAATTACAAAACCCGCATGATATAATCTTGAAGGTTTAATGCCATATGCTTCGAAAGCATATTCACACGCGCCTATGGGTCGGAAATCTATAGCTCGCGAATATCCATGAAAGAGGTGAATCACATGAAGGAAGGTATTCATCCGAAGTATTATCAGGCTAAGGTTCGCTGCCATTGCGGTAATGAATTTACCGTAGGTTCTACCATGCCGGAGATCACGGTTGAAATCTGCTCCAAGTGCCATCCGTTCTATACCGGAACGCAGAAGGCGGTAGCAGCTCGCGGTCGTATCGATAAATTCAACCGTAAGTACGGACTGGGCGGCACGAAATAATTTTGCGATAGCCCGCAACCGGCTGGAGTGTATATACTTCAGCCGGTTCTTGTGTTTTTAGCAGAAAGGAGACTTTTCATTTTGTCAAACTCCTGTTATAGTATAGGGGGACAGGCGGTCTTAGAAGGCGTCATGATGAAGGGCGTGCATGTATATGCCGTCGCGGTACGCGCGCCGGAGGGGAACATCATCACCGAGCTGACCACCTATGAATCCTTATCCAGTCGTCATAGGATTCTTGGCATTCCGTTTCTCCGCGGTATCATCAATTTCGGTGAATCCATGTACATAGGCATGAAAACATTGACCTATTCCGCGGATATCGGCATGACAGAAGAGGAAAGAGCGGCGGAAAAGGAGCATACCCCTTTTGTTAAT
>ONBQ01000101.1 GCA_900316145.1 uncultured Eubacteriales bacterium | reverse complement strand
TTTGTTAATAAACTGATGCTGACCGGCACGGTCATTTTTTCCATCGTACTGGCCTTAGCGATCTTCATCGTCATTCCCACACTTTTGGCTACGCTCCTCAGCTGGTGGATCGCCTCACCCTGGGTCGTGAACCTTTTAGAAGGCCTGATCCGCATGCTGATCTTTTTAGGATATATCATTCTCATATCCCGTATGAAGGATATTCAACGGGTCTTTGAATACCACGGGGCGGAGCACAAAACCATCAATTGCTATGAAAGCGGTAAAGAGCTTACGCCGGAGCAGGCGAAGGGTTGCACCCGACTGCACAGAAGGTGCGGGACCAGTTTCCTGTTCATCGTTATGTTCGTCAGCATCCTGTTTTTCATGGTGATCCAGGTGCCCAACCCTCTGCTGAAGATCGTGTACCGCCTGGCGCTGGTGCCGGTGGTGGCTTCCGTATCGTATGAGATCCTGAAGCTTTCCGCGAAGTACGACAATCGGTTCCTTAGGGCGCTGGTCTGGCCGGGCCTTCTGCTGCAACGTCTGACCACCCGGGAGCCGGATGAAGAAGAGCTGGAAGTTGCCATCGCTTCTTTCAAGGCTGTCCTTGAGAAAGAGATCGAACATGACCACCCTGGGAAAACTGTATGAGACCGGCGTAAATGCCCTTAAAAAGGCTGGTTATGATGATGCCGTATATTCTGTCAGGATCCTGCTGGAAGAGCTTCTGGGGGCCTCTGCGGCCGTCCTGTACGCTCATCCGGAGCGGACTGTCACTTCGGATGATGAAAAGAGAGTGAATCTGGCAGTGGAGCGTATTGCGGATGGAGAACCCTTGGGGTACGTGCTTGGGCATTCGGAATTTATGGGTCTTTCCTTTTCAGTTGATCCTTCCGTGCTGATACCCCGGCCGGAGACAGAGAATCTGGTCGAATGGATCCTGGAGGAGCAAAAGGGGAAAAAGGCTTGCTTCCTCGATATCGGGACCGGTTCCGGGGCGATCGCCATCAGTCTGCTTACGTTTGATCCTGCTATGAAGGGCGTGGCTTGTGATATTTCAGAGCAGGCGTTAAAGACCGCCGCCCAAAATGCTCAGGATCTGAAAGTGTCAGATCGTCTTATCTTTTGTCAGAGCGATCTTTTCACGAATGTCCCGGAAACACGGTTTGATTTCATCGTTTCGAACCCACCCTATATCAGTCATAAGGATATGGAAGAGCTTCCGCCTCCGGTGCAAAGAGAGCCTGAGACCGCTTTGTACGGTGGTCCGGACGGCCTGGATATTTACCGGCGCATCATCCGGGAGGCCAAGGAGCATCTGGTTCCCGGCGGCGCCATCTATTTCGAGATCGGCTATGATCAGGGGCACAGTGTTCCGGCGCTATTGCAAGAACAAGGGTTCACGGACATCGAAGTGCGGAAAGACTATGCGGGGCTTGACCGGATGGTTCGCGCACATGCACCATTTATATATTAAAACAAAAATTGTGGTTTTCTCTATCGTAAGGAGTATATATGTTTGAGAAAATGGATGAGCTGGTTCACCGTTATGAGGAACTCGGCATGCGGCTCAATGATCCTGCTACCATCGCTGATCAGGCGTCCTGGCAGAAGATCATGAAGGAGCACGCGCAGCTGGGTCCTTTGGTCACCACCTATCTTGATTATAAAACCGAGCAGCAGGCTGTGGAAGACAATCAGGCGCTGCTGCAGGAAGAATCCGATGAGGATATGAAAGAGCTGATCCGGGAGGACCTTGCAAGGGCTAAGGATGAAGTCTCAAGGCTGGAGGAGTCACTTCGTATCCAGCTGCTGCCGAAGGATCCGAACGATGACAAAAATGTCTTCGTTGAGATCCGGGGCGGAGCCGGCGGGGATGAAGCCGCCCTTTTCGCGGCGGACCTGTTCCGGATGTACAGCCGTTACGCGGAACGCAGAAACTGGCGTGTCGAAGTCATGAGTGTCAATGAAAACGGCCTGGGTGGTTTTAAAGAGATCGTGTTCATGGTACAGGGGCAGGGTGCCTATTCCCGTCTTAAGTATGAAAGCGGCGTGCACCGGGTACAGCGGGTCCCGGCTACGGAATCCGGCGGCCGGATCCATACCTCAACCGCGACAGTGGCTGTCTTGCCGGAGGTCGAAGAGGTGGATGTGTCGATCGATCCCAATGATATCCGTGTCGATGTGTTCCGGGCATCAGGTAACGGCGGCCAATGCGTCAATACCACCGATTCCGCCGTGCGTATCACCCATTTCCCGACCGGTATCGTGGTCAGCTGCCAAGATGAAAAGTCCCAGCTGCGCAATAAGGAAAAGGCGATGCAGGTGCTTCGTGCAAGGCTCTATGAGCTGGAGCAGAAAAAGCGGGATGACGCAGTCTCACAGGAACGCCGCAGTCAGGTGGGTACCGGAGACAGAAGCGAGAAGATCCGCACCTATAATTTCCCTCAGTCCCGTGTTACGGATCACCGAATCAAGTATACGTCACATCGGCTCTTTGATCTGCTGGATGGAGATCTGGATGAGCTGTTGGATACCATTATCACCGTGGATCAGACGGAGCGTCTGAAAGCGGCGGAACAGGAAGCTTCGTAAGCTTCTAATGAAAGGAGTCATCATGAAACAGGCAGTTCCCATTCTTCAAGACCGCGTAAGCACTTACGCGGAGAATTTCAAAGCCAATCCGGTTTTGAAGGCAATGAGTCATGCTCTGACTGATAACGGGATCGAGACGATCGCAAGCGTCCATTCAGCCAGAAGCCAGGAAGTTTTCCATTTTTCCATCAACGCCAAAACGTTGCCTGTAGCCAATCAGATGGCGAGCGGCCGCTGCTGGATCTTCGCGGGATTGAATGTGCTGCGCGAAAAAGTGGCGGCGAAATATGATCTGGACAGTTTTGAATTGTCCCAGAACTATACCGCGTTCTGGGATAAGTTTGAAAAGATCAATTGGATCCTGGAGGCTGTGATCGAGTTAAGAGACCGTCCTACGGATGACCGGGTCATGACCTGGCTGCTGCAGACCGGCGTGCAGGATGGCGGACAGTGGGATATGCTGGTCAACGTCATCGAAAAGTATGGCGTCGTACCGCAAAGCGCGATGCCGGAGACCTATCAGAGCAGCCATACAGGGCGCATGAATCATCTGATCAATCGTCGCTTAAGCATCTATGCTTCCGAGATCCAGCGCGCGTATAAAAGCGGTGCTTCCCTGGAAGAACTGCATGACCGCAAAGACAGCATGCTCAATGAGATGTATGGATTCCTGTGCACGAATTTCGGCATGCCGCCCCAGAACTTTGACTTTGAATACACCAACAAAGACGGAGAGTACGGGATCGTGAAAGGGCTGACTCCTTTGTCCTTCCTTCACGACATCATTGATGTGGATCTCGGCGAATATGCCAGCCTCATCAACGCGCCGACCTTTAACAAACCGTTCCACAAAACCTATACGGTCGATTATCTTGGCAATGTGGTCGGAGGAAAGGATATCCATTATCTGAACCTGGAGATGGATCGTGTCAAAGAACTGATCATCGAACAGCTTAAGAGCGGAGAATTGGTGTGGTTCGGCAGTGATGTCGGGTATGATGGCACCCGCAAGAGCGGCATCTGGGATGACAAAGCGTTTGATTTTGAATCCGCATTTGGCATGAATTTCAACCTGACCAAGGAAGATGGCCTGCTGTACTGGCGCAGCGCCATGAACCATGCCATGGTCATCACCGGTGTGAATCTGGATGAAAACGGACGTCCCAACCGTTGGAAGATCGAAAACAGCTGGGGCGATGAAAACGGTCAGAAGGGCTATTATCTGATGAGCGACTCCTGGTTCGATCATTATGTATACCAGGCTGTCATCCATAAGAAATTCCTTTCTGATACAGAGAAAGAAGAATTACTGCAGGAACCGGTCCATCTGGATCCGTGGGACCCGATGGGCGCATTGGCTGATTAAGATCCTTTCACTCCGGGTACTGGTATGAAAAAGACATTGAAACAGGTATCCGGGCTGTTCCTACGCAGTACCAGATACCTGTTTTTTCTAGAGATCATCTATAAGGGGATAGGCGCGATCGCGATCTTTCCTTTGTGTGAGACGCTGCTGCATGTCGCGCTGCGTCTGTCCGGGATCCATTATATTTCCGGACAGAATCTAAAAGCCGCTTTTACGAATCCCTTTATCATAACGGCATTGTTCATCATTTTTGTGATCCTGACCTTGTTTCAGGGTTTTGAAATGATGTGTCTGGCACTCAGTTACCAGCAGACCTATTATAAAGAGCGGATCGGATGGGGCCAATTGGCGATAGAGGGTTTAAAAAGAGCGCTTCGGCTGTTCAGACCGCGCAACATTCTTTTGCTTCCGATCCTGGTCCTTCTTTTGCCGTCCTTGTTGTACTTTATTCAGAACTCCTCGAACAATTATGTTACGTTGATCACGACCTTGATCCGTTCAGCGTTTTCTTCGATCCCGACCGGCGCTCTGGTGGCCATCGGTTTGCTGATCGTCCTGGTGATCTCCATGATCGGCATGTTCGCGATCCAGTTCCATATTTCATCGGATCGCAACAGTTACCGGTCCATCCGGGGAAGCCTGGGTATCTTAAGAAGAAATCTGAAATCGATACTGGGCGGGCTGCTCGTGTGGCTGATCATCGTATGTGTGGTGCTGGCACTGATCAATTTCGGTGTATACGGTATCATTACACTGATCGTGCGCATGACCGTCAAGGCTTCGGCCAGAAGAGCGGTGACGCTGACATGGTTCAGCTATGCCAGACTGGTCCTGAATTTCATGAATTTCAGCGTATTGTCCTTTGCCGGCTATGCCTATGTTTCCGCCTATTATTATCAAAAGGCGGATCCGGAGCGGGTCAAGAAGGATAAGGTGCTGGTCCATTCCGTCAATCCGAAGAGCAGAACACATCGCCGCATAGCAGGGTGGTCCTTCGTCATGGCGGTCGCCTTGACATTCGTTGTCAATATCCTGATGCTGTATTCCGTTAAAAAAGATACTCTGGGCGGCTTCCTTTCTTCCGCCGGTATGGCGATCATCTCCCACCGGGGAGTGATCACCGAGTATTCGGAAAACACGCTGGGAGCGCTGCAGGAAGGAATCGATGCCCATGCGGATTTCATCGAATTTGACGTGCAGCTGACCAAAGACGGGGAAGTAGCCCTCTTGCATGATAAGACCTTGAAACGATGCTGGGGCATATCCGGAGTGCTGAGCGACTATACTGCGGCAGAGCTTAGCGGGATCGTCGACGAGGACGGGCAACATTTACCCACGTTGCGGGAAGTCTTTGACATGTGCAAGGACCAGAATGTGGGCATGCTGATCGAACTGAAGGTCAACGCGTACAACAACGCGCAGGACCTGGCCACCGCAACGATGAAAGTGATCGAAGAGTATGAACTGTCTGACCGGTGTATGATCCAGTCCTTCAGTTATAACGCGTTAAAAACGATCAAATCCATCGATCCGAATATGATCTGCGGATATCTGATGAATGCTTCCATCGGAACCCCGTCAGACCTTGAATACGCGGATTTTTTCAGCGTGAATCTGAACTATATTACGCGGTCCACAGCGGTGAACGTTCATTTGCGGAATAAAAAGCTGGTCGCCTGGACCGTTAATATTCCCAGCCGCATGGACAGAGCGGTCGAATACGGAACGGACGGCATCATCACCGACCGGCCGATCGAAGCCAGGGAGCGTATCTATGGGGATTCGTTCCTTGAAAACATCATTCCTGAAACAGAAGAAAATGAAGAAGACGCCGAAGTCACGCAAGAATGACTTCGACGTCTTTTTTGATCATTCCGGATACTGAGTGGTTTCCGGACCCAACGATCCAAGCACGGTAAGGAACCTTGCGCAGGCTACCTTTGCCCCGGGCAGATCCATGTCAGAATAATTGCCGCAGTCTCTGGGATGGGCTCCCGGAATGTCTCCTTCAAATTCAGCCGCGAAACGGTAACTGCGGATGAGGATATCCTGGATGTCCATTGGCTCAAAGTCACCGGCCAGGATCAGATAAAAACCGGTGCGGCAGCCCATCGGCCCCCAATAGATATCTTTGGATGCCCACTCGGGGTCGTTCCGCAGATAGGTCGCGATCAGATGCTCGATGGTGTGGCACACCCCGGTGCTCATGACCGGTTCCCGGTTCGGAGCCGTCATGCGGATATCAAAAGTTGTCAGCACCTCACGGCCGATCGTATCCTTGCGGGAAACATAGACGCCGGGCAGCAAAGTAAGATGATTAACAGTGAAACTGGGAATTTTATCCATAAAAAGCCTCCAATTTATACTTTTTTTCATTATATCAGGGGATCCGAAAAATGTCGATAAAAATTGACAATAATTATGAAATGAAGTATCATAGGAAAAGATGTCTAAGGAGGTGTGCAGAATGCAGGAGTACATGTTTGCCGGTACTTATACCGCGACAAAATCCCGAGGGATCTATGGCTTTGCAGTCAAAGACGGCTTGGTTTATGAGCCGGAACTGCTGGCGGAACGCGTGTCCCCGACATATCTTTGTGTAAACCGGGATCAAACGGTGCTTTACGCGGTGGATGAGCCCGAAGAGGGAGCCGGAACGTTAGGCTCTTATCAGATCATCAAGGATGAAAATGGTCTTGTTACGGGGCTTTCGCTGTTGAACAACGCGGTCGCTCCCAGTTCCGGGATCTGTCACGTCGTTTTGTCGCCGGATGAAAGATTCCTGCTGTGCACGGCTTATTTCGATGCCAAGGTCTCCGTCTGGAGGATCGAACAGGATGGCTCGATCGGAGAGCTGACAGATCGTATCCAGAGAGTGGGATCGGGTCCCAATCCGGTGCGTCAGCCTTGCGCGCATGCCCACAGCGTTACCTTTGCTCCGGACGGGTCCTTCCTGTATGTCTGTGATCTTGGCACGGATGATCTGGCTGCTTACCGGTTAACGGAAGAGGGGCGTCTGGTCCATCTCCCGGAGTACAGCGTGCATGTGCCGGGCGGTTATGGCCCGCGTCACATGACCTTCTCGCCCGATGGCCAGTGGTGCTATGTCGCCGCTGAGATCGTAGATCACCTGCTGGTCTATCGCTATCAGAATGGCAAGATGGACCTGGAGCAGGATCTTCTCGCTACAAAAGTCCAGGATCCGGCGTACACCAGCGCGGCTGTACGGGTCACGAAGGATGGACAGTTCGTCTATATCTCCAATCGGGGAGAAGAGACGGTCACTGCTTATGAGGTACAGCCGGATGGCGAGCTGATCGAATTGCAGAATCTTCCCTCCATGGGCCGCACGCCTCGAGAGTTTACTTTAAGCCTGGATGAGACCATGGCTTTCACCGGAAACCAGGATGAGGATACCGTTGGCGTCTATTCAAGAGATGCCAAGACCGGATTGCTTACCCCGTGTGGCTGCATCGATACCATCGGTCAGCCTGTGTGCCTGCTTCCGATCCGGATCGATTGATCCTTTGTACCGCATATTATGTAAAGTGAGGATAAAACATTGAATCGTTACGAACACAAGACCATTGAAAAGAAATGGCAGGATATCTGGGACAGCGAAAAAGCGTTCCATGTATCCGAGGACAAATCAAAACCTAAGTTTTATGCGCTGATCGAATTCCCGTATCCTTCCGGACAGGGCCTTCATGTCGGTCATCCGCGCCCCTATACGGCGCTGGATATCGTAGCCCGCAAGCGCCGCATGCAGGGGTATAACGTGCTGTTCCCCATGGGATGGGACGCCTTTGGTCTGCCTACCGAAAACTACGCTATTAAAAATAAGATCCATCCGAAGATCGTTACCGAGAAAAATATCGCTCACTTTAAGCAGCAGATGAAGTCTCTTGGTTTCTCTTTTGACTGGGAGCGTGAGGTCAATACCACCGATCCGAAATACTACAAGTGGACCCAGTGGATCTTCCTGCAGATGTTTAAGCACGGTCTGGCATATAAGCAGGAGATGGCTATCAACTGGTGCCCGTCCTGCAAGGTCGGTCTGGCCAATGAAGAAGTCGTCGATGGCTGCTGCGAGCGTTGCGGCACGCCGGTCGAGCACAAGATGAAATCCCAATGGATGCTGCGTATCACCGCTTATGCTCAGCGTCTGATCGATGATCTGGACGGTCTGGACTATATTGAGCGCGTCAAGACCCAGCAGAAGAACTGGATCGGTCGTTCAGAAGGCGCCGAGGTGGATTTCACCGCCAACGGCAAGAAGCTCCGTATCTTCACCACCCGTCCGGATACACTGTTTGGCGCGACTTACATGGTCATGAGCCCGGAGCATCCTTATATCGATGAGTGGAAGGATCAGATCGAGAATTTCGATGAGATCACCGAATACCGCAAATATGCCGCTTCCAAGTCTGATTTTGACCGTACGGAAATGGCAAAGGAAAAGACCGGTGTCGAGATCAAAGGCGTTAAGGCTGTAAATCCCGTAACCGGTACCGAGATCCCGATCTGGATCTCTGATTATGTACTGATGACTTACGGAACCGGTGCCATCATGGCGGTTCCGGCGCATGATACCCGTGACTGGGAGTTCGCCAAGAAGTTCGACCTGCCGATCATCGAAGTCGTCGCTGGCGGCAATGTGCAGGAAGAAGCGTTCACGGATATCCAGACCGGCACCATGGTCAACTCCGGTTTCCTGAACGGTATGTCCGTTGCTGAGGCAAAGAAGGCCATCGTGGAATGGCTCACAGAGAGGGGCATCGGCGAGAAGAAGGTCAACTTCAAGCTGCGTGACTGGGTCTTCTCCCGTCAGCGCTACTGGGGCGAGCCGATCCCGCTGGTTTATTGTGAACATTGCGGCGGCTGGCAGGCGCTGCCAGAAGAAAGTCTTCCGCTGGTCCTTCCGGAGGTCGAGAGTTATGAGCCCGGTCCGAACGGTGAAAGCCCGCTGGCTACGATGGAAGAGTGGATCAATACCACTTGCCCGGTCTGCGGAGGCCCGGCCCGTCGCGAGACCGATACCATGCCGCAGTGGGCAGGTTCTTCCTGGTATTTCCTGCGTTACATGGATCCGCACAATGATGAAGCCATCGCTTCCAAAGAGAATCTGGCTTACTGGAGCCCGATCGACTGGTATAACGGCGGTATGGAGCATACCACGCTGCATCTGCTGTATTCCCGTTTCTGGCACAAGTTCCTGTATGATATCGGCGTAGTACCGACCAAGGAACCCTATCAGAAGCGTACCTCCCACGGCATGATCCTGGGTGAGAATGGCGAGAAGATGAGCAAGTCCCGCGGCAATGTCGTCAATCCGGATGAGATCGTAGAGGAGTTTGGCGCGGACACCATGCGCATGTATGAAATGTTCATCGGTGACTTTGAGAAAGCCGCTCCCTGGTCCGAACAGGGCGTAAAAGGCTGCCGCCGCTTCCTGGAGCGTGTCTGGAAGATGCAGGAAAAGGTCACGGAGGAAGAGGGTTATTCCAAGGCTCTGGAAGTTTCCATGCATCGTACCATCAAGAAGGTCTCTCAGGATTACGAGACGCTGAAATTCAACACGGCCATCGCGGCTATGATGGCGCTGATGAATGAGTTCAGCGCAGCCAAGTCCATCACCAAGGATGAGTGGAAGACCTTCCTGCTGCTGCTGAACCCGGTCGCTCCGCACATCACGGAAGAACTGTGGTCTGAAGTTGGCGAGGGAAGGGCCTATCAGCAGCCCTGGCCGCAGTATGAGGAAGAAAAGACCGTTGAAGATACGATCGAGATCGCTGTCCAGATCATGGGCAAGACCAAAGGAAACGTTTCTGTATCCAAGGATGCCGATCAGGAAGAAGCCTTGAACGCAGTCAAAGCCGACGCCCGTCTGAATGCTATGATCGAAGGCAAGAACATCATCAAAGTCGTTTATGTTCCTGGCCGCATCATCAATATCATCGCGAAGTAACTAAACCATTAAAACTAAGCTTTAAGAAAGAGTAAGGAGTTCATTTATGTACGATTTTGAAGAGATCCGCAAAGTCGATCCCGAGGTCGCAGAAGCCATTGCACAGGAAGTCAACCGTCAGAACAATAAGATCGAGCTGATCGCGTCTGAAAACTTTGTCTCCAAGGCTGTTATGGCAGCTATGGGTTCTCCGCTGACCAACAAATACGCCGAAGGGTATCCTGGCAAGCGTTACTATGGCGGCTGCGAATATGTCGATGTGACAGAGACGCTCGCTATTGAACGCGCCAAGAAGCTTTTCGGTGCCGAACATGCCAATGTACAGCCGCATTCCGGCTCTCAGGCCAATTTCGCCGTCTATACTGCTTTCTTAAAGCCAGGAGATACGATCCTTGGCATGAGCCTGGCTCATGGTGGTCATCTGACCCATGGTTCGCCGGTCAATGTGTCCGGACTGCAGTACAACATCGTAAGCTACGGCGTGGATGAGCAGACCGGCACCATTGATTATGATGAAGTGGAGCGCATCGCCAAAGAAGCCAAGCCGAAGCTGATCATTGCCGGTGCCAGCGCTTATTCCCGCGTCATCGACTTTGAACGCTTCAGCAAGATCGCCAAGGAAGTCGGCGCCATCTTTATGGTCGATATGGCTCATATCGCTGGCCTTGTCGCTGCCGGCCTTCATCCGAGCCCGGTCCCATACGCGGACGTGGTCACCACCACGACGCATAAGACCCTGCGCGGCCCGCGCGGCGGCCTGATCCTGTGCAAGGCAGAGCACGCCAAAGCGATCGATAAGGCCATCTTCCCTGGTATCCAGGGCGGTCCTCTGTGCCATGTGATCGCAGCCAAGGCCGTGTGCTTTAAGGAAGCCATGGAGCCTTCCTTCAAAGAGTATCAGCTGCAGATCATCAAGAACGCCGAAGCCCTGGCCGAAGGCCTTAAGAAGCGCGGCTTCGATCTGGTCTCTGATGGTACAGACAACCACCTCATGCTGGTCGATCTTCGTTCCAAGAACATCACCGGCAAAAAGGCTGAAAAGCTTCTTGACAGCGTGAACATCACCTGCAACAAGAACGCGATCCCCTTCGATCCGGAGAAACCCTTTGTAACTTCAGGTATCCGCCTTGGTTCTGCCGCCTGCACCACCCGCGGCATGAAAGAGGCCGATATGGATGAGATCGCGGCCATCATCGATCTGGTCATATCGGATCCTGAAAATGAAGAAAAGAAGGAGCAGGCCAAAGTCCGTGTGGCTGAGCTGCTGGCTAAGTATCCACTGTACTAAATGTAAAACATATGAAACCGATTCCGCATCTGGAGTCGGTTTTTTTCATGGTCAAGAGGCAGATACTAGCCCATACTATCAGGAAATCTACCCCAAAGAGATAGCTTCTTTAAAACCGGGAGACCCGCTTCCATGATGTTTCTTGATACTAAAACTGCCCTGTGTGTATTACACAGGGCAGTCTTTATAGTAAAGGAAATCTTATAGTTTCTCCATGATCTCCTGGCTTCTCTGGATGAAGGCATTCAGCGCATCTGCTTCCAGCGGTTCATGGGAGAGGCGGGCCAGATCATAGACCTGAGCAGCGATGAGGGTAGAGACCTCATCCTCAGGCTTTTTGATCAGGCGGCTGACCAACGTATTCTTCTGGTTGAGGACCAGTGTCTCATCCGCTTCCATGCCTGGCATACCCATCATCATGCCCATCTGGCCATACATCTTCATCATATCCTGCATGCGGCGGCTTTCCTCGGAAAGCTCGATCATGGCACTGATGGAGTCATCCTTCAGGCTTTCCACGCGGATCTTCAGGTTCTCTTTGTTCAAGGCCTTTTTGAAGAGCGTTTCCAGAGTGGAAGTCGTATTGGCATCGATGGTGGCATCGTCTTCCCGAAGAGCCTGGTTCAGGTCAGCATCCACGCGCAGGAACTTCACGCCTTCATTTTTCTGCTCCAGCATGGTGATGAAGGAGGTATCGATCAGAGTGTTCAGGACCAGTGCGTCATATCCTTGGTCTTTAAGGACCTTAAGGTACTGGGCCTGCTGACGGGCATCATTTGTGTAGAAGACCTTGTTTTCATGGGTCTCTTTGGCCGCTTCCAGATATTCCGGCAGGGTGATGAACTTATCTGTCATAGCGGATTTGTAGATGACCACATCCTGTACGCGCTCCAGGAATTTTTCGTTGCGCAGGCAGCCGTATTTAATGAACGGATGGATGTCATCCCAGTACTTCTCATAATTCTCACGGTCGGTATTGTACAGGCTCTTGAGCTTATCCGCGACCTTACGGGTGATGTATTCGGAGATCTTCTGGACCTGCTTATCATTCTGAAGGAAGGAGCGGGATACGTTCAGCGGAATATCCGGACAGTCGATCACGCCTTTCAGCAGCAGCAGGAATTCAGGGATGATCTCTTTGACATTATCCGCTACGAAGACCTGGTTGCAGTACAGTTTGACCTGACCCTCCGCGGACTCGAACTCGTTGCCCAGTTTCGGGAAGTAGAGGATACCTTTCAGATTGAACGGATAGTCCATGTTCAGGTGGATCCAGAACAAAGGCTCCTTGAAGTCCATGAAGACTTTGCGGTAGAATTCCTTGTATTCATCGTCCGTGCAGTCAGACGGATTCTTCAGCCAAAGCGGAGAGGGATCGTTGATAGCATCCTGCTTGTAAGCAACTTCCGGCACGAATGGAGCGGGTTCTTCCTCTCCCTTTTCCTTCGCTTCCTGCACTTTCTTGTCGTGTTCTTCCTGACCCTTTTTGTTGCGCTCGATGCGGGCTTCCTCAGCCTTCTTGTCATCTTCGATATTGTTCAGGAAGATCGGGACCGGCATGAAGGAGCAGTATTTCTCGACGATCTTGCGCATTTCCCAGGTTTCCAGGTACTTTTCACCATCTTCGTTGACATGCAGGATGATGTCCGTACCGACTTCGGAACGGGTGCCTTCTGTCATTTCATAGGTGGAAGAACCGTCACAGGTCCAATGGACAGGAGCGGCGCCTTCCGTGGCGGACAGCGTCTCGATCTCGACCATGGAGGAGACCATGAAGGCGGAGTAGAAGCCCAGACCAAAGTGTCCGATGATGGTATCTTCACCGGCATCTTTATATTTTTCGAGGAATTCGGTAGCGCCGGAGAACGCGATCTGGGTGATGTATTTTTCGACCTCATCAGCCGTCATGCCGATACCGTTATCAGAGACGGTGATGGTCTTGTTCTCAGGATCAAGCACGACATGGATCTGATAATCAACATTTTCATCCGAAGCAACTTCGCCCAGCATGGAGAGCTTTTTACGCTTCTGGATAGCATCTACGCCATTGGAGATAAGCTCACGGATATAGATGTCCTGATCGGAATACAGCCATTTTTTGATAATAGGAAATATGTTCTCGCTATCGATGGAGAGATTTCCCTTTTTATTCATAATAACGCCTCCCAAAAAGTTATATTTATATTCAGCATATAATATAGTATACCCGTTGAAAGCATTTGTCAATAAAAAATTAGCACTCATTAAGAAAGAGTGCTAACAAAATCGATCCTATCAATCCTTTTCTACTTCCAATCCCTGCTTTTCCAGGAAACCGGCGACAAAACCATCCCAGAATTGCTCTGCGTCACGCTCTAATGAGAATGTGCGGGCTGATGTGGCAGTGATCACTTTCAACACCTGGTTCTCATAATGGATGTTGATCAGAAATGATTCGATGGTCTCTGTAGAAACATCCGTGATCTTTTCTTTGGGATAGGCCAGTGTAAACTGCATCAAAGTCGGCTGCTTCCGGCCTTTGATCAAGGAAAACATTGTTTCTTTCAGGTCCGCCCAAAGCGCGTAATCCCCGGACCTTTGTTCCTCTTCCGAAAGAAAAGCCTTGTTCAGCTCGCCGGAAATGGTGTAGCGCACCAGCGTGTTCAGCCGGATCTCCCGCACGGCCCAATCATCAAATACCGATGTGCGGAGAAGCAGGTTCATAAACCCTTTTACGTTTGAAACGGTATAGGAAATCATACATACCTCCTGGATCATTTTCTTCATGATCCCGATAAATATCTGCCGGAATATTATACCTTGAACAGGTCGTTTTTGCAACTGGATTTTTACCTCAGAACCGGCTTATATGGGATGGAGTTAAATTGACAATGATCGAAAAAAGACTTATAATAAATTTCATGAGTTAAAGAGAGGAGTCCATAAGTTGCAGATAGAGGAACAAGTGCTGCACGTCGGTTTGGACGTCGGTTCTACGACAGTCAAGGTCGCCGTGCTGGACGCAACGGACAAGCTGATATATAGTGAATACAAACGTCACTTTGCCAATATAAAAGAGACGATCCGCGACGTGTTCGACTTAGCGTTCCGGTCCGTTTTGAAAGGACGAAAGGCTACGTTCAACATCACAGGATCGGGAGGGCTCTCTGTCGCCAAATGGCTTCAGATCCCCTTTGTGCAGGAAGTGATCGCTTCCACCCGCACCGTCGAAACCTTTCTGCCGGAGACCGATGTCGTCATCGAGCTTGGAGGAGAAGACGCCAAGATCACCTATTTTGGCGGCTCTATCGAGCAACGCATGAATGGTACTTGTGCCGGCGGTACCGGTGCTTTCATTGACCAGATGGCCACCTTGTTGAAAACGGATGCCAAGGGATTGGATACTCTGGCTGAGTCTTCCACAATGATCTATCCGATCGCAGCCCGTTGCGGTGTTTTCGCGAAGACTGATATCCAGCCTTTGATCAATGAAGGGGCTCCCAAAGAGGATATAGCGGCTTCCATTTTTCAGGCCGTTGTCAATCAGACCATCGCGGGTCTTGCCTGCGGTAAACCGATCCGCGGTCACGTCGCATTTCTGGGCGGGCCATTGTATTTCCTTCCGCAGCTGAGACGTCGCTTTATCGAGACCCTAAAGCTTAAGGAGGGGGAAGCCCTCATTCCGGAGCATTCCCAGCTGTTCGTCGCCATTGGAGCGGCGCTTACCTCAAAAGGAGGGCCGGAGGTCTCCTGTGATCGAATCCATGACCTGTCTATGGATATCTCAAAACAGCTGGACCGGGAGCTCAATTGTCTGGAGCCCTTGTTCAAGGATGAAGCATCTTATGAAGCCTTTACCTCTCGGCATGCAGTCCACCAGGTAGCACGGGCTTCTTTACAGGAGACAAAAGGTCCGGTGTATCTGGGGATCGATGCCGGTTCCACCACCACAAAAGCCGTGCTGATGGATGAGCAGGCCAGGATCCTGTATACCTTTTATGGCAGCAATGAAGGCAGTCCGGTATGGAAGACCCATGAGATCCTGACCGATATCTATAACAAGCTTCCAGAGGGAGTTACCATCGCCGGAGCCTGTTCCACCGGTTACGGAGAGAAGATCGTTCAGTCTGCTTTCGGCATCGATATCGGCGAGATCGAGACCATGGCGCACTATAAGGCGGCGGAACATTTTCTGCCGGGAGTGCAGTTTATTCTGGATATCGGCGGGCAGGACATGAAGTGCATCCGTATTGAAGATGGAGTCATTCAGGACATCTTATTGAATGAAGCCTGTTCCTCCGGCTGCGGTTCCTTCCTTGAAAACTTCTCGCAGTCACTGAATATGTCCATCCAGGAATTCGCAAAATCAGCCATCCGGTCCAGGAATCCTGTCGATCTGGGATCCCGGTGTACGGTCTTCATGAATTCCCGCGTTAAACAGGCGCAAAAGGAAGGCGCTGAAGTGGGAGATATTTCCGCCGGTCTTTCCTATTCCGTTATCAAAAACGCTTTGCAGAAGGTCATAAAGATCCGAGACTATAACACGATGGGAGATAAGATCGTTGTCCAGGGAGGGACCTTCTACAATGATGCCGTGCTGAGAGCCTTTGAGCAGATCACCGGAAAGGCAGCCGTCCGTCCGGATATCTGCGGTATCATGGGCGCTTACGGCGCGGCGTTGATCGCGAAAGAACGCTTAGGCGCGTCGCATCATACCACACTGATTTCGCCTGATCGGTTAAAAGAGTTTACTTTCCAGACACGCCAGACCCGGTGCGGCAAGTGCGCGAACAATTGTTTGCTTACCATCAACCTGTTCCAGAACAGCACCTTCGTCTCCGGAAACCGTTGTGAGCGGGGAGCCGGCGCGGACCATGTGATCTCTGACACCATCCCCAATATCTATGATTTCAAGCAGAGACGGTTGTTTTCCCATTACATTTCTCTCAAGGAGGAAGATGCCAGACGCGGTACGGTCGGTATCCCAAGAGCCTTGAATATGTATGAAAACTATCCGTTCTGGTTTACCTTCTTTACGAAGCTGGGTTACCGGGTGCGCCTGTCTGCCCGTTCTTCCAAGCATTTGTTTGAAAAGGGCATGGAGACCATCCCGTCGGAATCTGTCTGTTATCCGGCCAAGCTGGTGCATGGCCATATCATGGATCTGATCCAGAAGCAGGTCCCCATGATCTTTTATCCCTGCATACCCTATGAGTATCAGGAAAGAACCGATGGACAGAATCATTTCAGCTGTCCCATCGTAACTTCCTACCCGGAAGCCATCCGCCAGAATGTGGAGCAGATCCGTCAAAACGGCATCCGCTTCTATGATCCGTTCCTGAATCTTGACTCGCCGTCAAGCGTCAAGAAAGAACTCTTCGACTGCCTTGGCAAGGCGGAAAAGATCAGCAGAAAAGAGATCGATGAGGCGGTCGATGCCGCGTATAAAGAGCGCGCCGCTTATCGCCAGGAGGTGCAAAAGCAGGGTGAAAAGATCCTGCGGTATATCGAAGAGCACCATATGAAAGCGATCGTGCTTTGCGGCCGCCCGTATCATGTGGATCCGGAGATCAACCATGGCCTGGAAAAGATCATTCTGGAGCAAGGAATGGCGGTATTGTCAGAGGACAGCATCTGTCACCTGTCCCATCTGAAACGTCCGCTGCGTGTTTTGGACCAATGGACCTATCACGCCAGATTATATGATGCCGCGGAGTACGCAGGTACCAGGGAGGATCTGGAAGTGGTGCAGCTGGTATCCTTTGGATGCGGCGTTGATGCAGTTACCGCGGATCAGGTGCAGGAAATCCTCAAGAAACATAACAAGGCCTATACCTTGATCAAGATCGATGAAGGAAGCAATCTTGGCGCCATCCGGATCCGTCTTCGCTCCCTGAAAGCTTCCATGGAGGAGCGGGAAGCCAAAGGTGCGGTACGGATCGATCCGGAACCTTACGTTTTCTCCCGTCAGGTCTTTACCAAGGAAATGAAAAAGGACTACACGATCCTGGCTCCGCAGATGTCGCCGATCCATTTCCGCC
>ONBQ01000098.1 GCA_900316145.1 uncultured Eubacteriales bacterium | reverse complement strand
TTAAAAGAGCACTCTTACGCTAAAAAATATTTTGGCGAAGAGTGCTTTTTTTGGTGTCCAAAGCTTTGAAAAATGGCTAATCATATATATAGGACCAATAGAAAGGGGGAAGCTGATGATCATTCAGATCCGCCGCAAAACGGGACGTATCTTGCTTTTGCTGGGGATCCTCGCCATATGCGGGCTTGCCTATCTCGGGATCCATAAAGCCGGCATTCTTAAAAACACGGTAACAGATACCGGTGTTCCGGATCCGGATAGCGAAAGCAGTGAGGAAAGCCTGCAGGCTGCTGAGGAATCATCCGCAATAGAAGAAGAACCTCCCGTTCTGGCTGTCCATGTCAGCGGCGCTGTGCAGCATCCGGATCAGGTCTATTACCTTCCGCAAGGATCCCGCATTTCAGATGCTATCCAGGAAGCGGGCGGCCCTGCGGAAGGGTCAGATCTGTCCGGGATCAACCTGGCCAGCCTGCTTTCAGATGGTCAGAAGGTCTATATTCCTTTTGAGGGGGAGGAACCGGTCATGGTCACTGAGGAGTCCTCCGCAACCGTGCTCATCGGGGAACCGGGCTCTGGATTGACAAATATCAACTTTGCCACTACAATAGAACTCGAAGCTTTACCCGGCATAGGGGAGAAATATGCGCAGCGGATCATCGAATACCGTACTCAGAACGGCCCGTTTCAGTCCATAGAAGAGATCAAAAACGTTAAGGGCATCGGAGAGGCGGTCTTTGCCAAGATCCGCGATTCTATTACGGTATAGCGGAGGTCATGGTATGGCAGCAAAAATACTGGTCGTTGATGATGAAAAGAACATCATCAAAGGGATCAAGTTCAGTCTGGAGCAGGATGGGTTTGAGGTCGACGTTGCTTATGATGGAGAAGAAGCGTTCCAAAAGATCAAAAATACGGAGTATGATCTGATCATTCTGGATGTTATGCTTCCCAAGATGGATGGCCTTGAGGTATGCCAGCAGGTCCGTGAGTTTTCTATGGTCCCCATTATCATGCTCACAGCCAAAACAGAGGATATAGATAAGATCCTCGGGCTGGAGTACGGTGCAGATGATTATATGACCAAGCCTTTCAATATTCTGGAACTGAAAGCCAGGATCAAGGCCATCATTCGCCGTCAGCGTTTTTATGAAGAGAAGCATCTGAACCGGATCTCGATCCGGGGCCTTACGATCGATTTTGACAGTCGGCAGGTCTTCTATGAAGAGAAGGAAGCCAACCTTACAGCCAAAGAGTTCGATCTTCTGGAGCTTCTGGCTCTGAATGCCGGAAAGGTCTACAGCCGTGAAAAGCTCTTAGATGTTGTTTGGGGCTATGACTATCCGGGCGATGTACGCACGGTAGATGTACACGTCAGGCGCCTTCGTGAAAAAATAGAGCCTAATCCGGGTGAGCCGGTCTTCATCATGACCAAGTGGGGCGTGGGCTATTATTTCAAGAGCTGAGAACGTTATGAATGGTCAAATGCGTTGGTACAACCGGCTTTTGCCGCGATCGATCCTGGTGTTGGCGGGGATCGAACTGATCTGCGGTCTTCTTTTCATATTGATCTTGCGTTCCTTCATGTTCCACCATCTTAAAGTCAGTCATGCGGATCGTCTGCAGTCTGTCATGAAGGCAGTAGAGAAGATGCCGGAAGAAGAGTGGATCCAGTCGGCGGAGGGCTTCTCGGTCCTGTTTCCGAAGGACCGGGTATTATTGCTGGATGAAAACAGCGAGGTGCTGTATGATTCCTCCGCGGCCCGGACAGGGGCAGTATGGGATAACCAGGATATTAAGACCGCCTTATCAGGAAAAAGAGTTATACAGGCCGAACGTCCATATGTACGGATCGCAGTCCCCATTCAAAAAGAGGGTGCGGTTCAAGCTGTCTTATATACCTATATCGAGTACACCACGATCTGGTCTGAAGCCCGACATATGTATCGGCCGGCTGTTCTCGGATACTGGATCGGCGCGGTGCTGGTTCTGATCGGATACGCCTGCTATACATATCGTACCTTTCAGCCACTAAAGAGGATCCTGAACTGGCTGCGTCAGATGAGCGAGGGACGTCAGTATGAGGTGCTGAATCAGCACTTCAACAATGAATACCAGGAAATGGTAGATTCCGTAGAGCATATAACAAAAGATCTTCTTGAAATGAACGGCCGCAGGAACCGGTTCGTATCCAATGTTTCCCATGAGCTCAAGACTCCTTTAAGCTCCATGAAAGTATTAACGGATACGCTTCTGCTGCAGGATCCGATCCCGTCGGAAATGGCGAGGGAGTTTCTGCAGGATATCGATTCAGAGATCGACAGACAGAATTCCATCATTTCAGACCTATTAACTTTGATCCGGCTGGATGGCGCCGGGGCTATGAACATCGCGGCGTATTCATTGAATGATATCATAGACAGCACGGTCAAGCATGTCAGACCTTTAGCGGAGCAAAAGCATATCTCCCTGGAGATACAGGCTTCCAGAGAAGTTGTTCTGCAGTGTGATGAAGTGAAACTGACAATGGCTTTGACCAATCTCATCCAAAACGGTATCAAATACAATAAAGAAAATGGAAAGGTCACTATCCTTTTAGATGCCAATCTTCGTTACGCCAGGATCACGGTAAAGGATACCGGCATAGGAATCGCCAAGGAACATTTTCCCAAGTTATTCGACCAGTTTTATCGTGTTGATACCGCCAGAGACCGGGATGCGGGCGGAACCGGTTTGGGATTATCGATCGTAAAGCAGATCATTTTGCTCCATCATGGCAGTATTTCGGTGGACAGTCAGGTCGGAGAAGGAACGGAGTTCCAGATCACATTGCCCTTAAAGTATACGGCGCCGAAAGGGGGAGAAGCATATGAAATGGTATAAATATGCCTTCCTGCTCCTGCTGGTTCTGGCTTTAGGGGGATGCAGTCCGCGGCAGGCGTCATCAGCCACGCAGGCCGAACTGTCAGATGATACCGTCCGGAACCTGTATACGGAAGAAGACGTTATTTCAGCCGACCTGTATTTCGCTTCGGAAGACATGTCGTCTCTTGTTGCAGAAAACAGGGCGCTTACCATGCGGCTTACGGATTCCTTTCCCGCCTGCCTGGTCCAGGCATTGATCGATGGTCCATTGGAAGAGGGACATCAGCCTCTATTACCTTCAGACGGCCAGGTGTTATCAGCTGTAGTGCGGGAGGGGATCTGTTATCTGGATCTGTCCGCCTCTGTTTTTGAGCCCTTTATAGGTACGGATGCGCAGGAGGAATTGATCGTTTCTTCGATCGTTAATACCATTACGCAGCTTCCCTCAGTCAATGAGGTCATGATCCTGATGGAGGGACAAAAAAGACAGTATTATTACGCGTCAGTACGCATAGATGGACCGATCAGTAAAGCAGAATAGGGGATGAATGCATGCTGAGACCGGGCGTTTGGCTGTTATCAGGCTATTGCCTGGGCTTGCTTTGCGGAATGTACCGGCAGGCAGCCTTGCTCCCGGCCGCGGCCCTTTTCCTGGCTGTGCTGTTGATCATGATCTATCATCATAAAAACGACTCCTGGAAGATCCTGGGAGTCGTTGCTTTCTTTTTTCTGCTTGGCAGCCTTCAATCACAGTTCGTTTTCAAGCCTCAGCGAAAAGATCCGCAAGAAGAGCCGATCGTTATTGAAGGTACGGTGGAAAGCCGGATCGGAAGCGGTCATACCGGGGAGTTTATCTGCCGGCTGAAAGGGAAAACGACTTGTTTGGTGATCGAGTCAGAAAGCCTTACAGAAGGAGAAAGGATCCGGGCGTATGGATTTCTCAGACCCTTGCCGCTTCCGCAGAATCCGGGTGAGTGGAACCAGCTGATCTATTACAAAGCGCGGGGCGTAGAGTATCGGTTCATCCCGCAGAACGTACAGAAGAGGGGCACTTCCGTATTGCTGTCTCTCAAAAGGAAGTTCAAGGAAGGGCTGACACATCATCTATCAGAATTGATGCCTTCCGAGCAGATGGGAGTGGTACTGGCGATCCTTTCCGGCGATCGGTCATCAATGGATCCGGATATGAAGAAGGCTTTCCAGGATGCCGGGATCGCCCATATCATTGCTATTTCAGGATTGCACATCCAGATCGTGGCAGAAATGCTGGAGGTCTTGCTAAAAAAAGTTAGCCGGAAAAGAACAGCATTGACCTGTTCCATGATCCTGATCTGGTTCTACTGTTTTCTGACGGGTGGCGCCGTATCTACCTTGCGGGCTGCTTTGAACCTGACCATCCGGCTGATCGCTGTTTTGATCGGACGGAAAGACGAAAAGATCAATACACTGGCAGTAAGCGCCTTGATCTTGTTGATCTTGAGACCGGTCCGAATACTGGATGCCGGGTTTCAGCTTTCTTTTATGGCTTGTCTGGCACTGTATATCGGTGTACTTCCATGGATGCATGTCTTCTGGATCCCCAGGCCGGTTCGTAAGGTCATCGCTCCGTCTTTTGCGGCTTTTTCATTCACATTACCGGTCGTCCTGTTTCATTTCTTTTCCTTTTGTCCTTACACAGTATTGCTCAATCTGATCGTGATCCCATTGATGAGTATCGTGATCATCATGTCATTTCTGGCAGTGGGCCTATCCTTTCTCCTTGAACCGGCGGCAAAGTTTCTGATCGGGAGCGTTTATTATGTTCTGGTGTTTTATCAGAAGCTGTGTGAGGGTGTGGCAAAACTGCCATGTGCTTCTGTAACATGCGGCAGGCCGGCTATAGTTTTCATCTTGGCTTTTTATTTGTTTTATGGATGCTGGATCGTCTGCAGTCTGTCCCGGGATGTTCAGAGAAAGAAGAAGAGGCTGGCAAAGGCAGGTATGCTGACGG
The DNA here is from genome assembly GCA_900316145.1 of uncultured Eubacteriales bacterium. GTDB lineage: Bacteria > Bacillota > Clostridia > Lachnospirales > Bianqueaceae > RUG159. The sequence continues at coordinate 1,370 of ONBQ01000098.1, read as the reverse complement.
CTTTCCTGGTCTGTTTTCTTAGCGTGATGCAATCCGCTTTCCATGCAGAGACTGTTCTGTTTTCCGTAGGCCAGGGGGATTGCGCGGTAGTCCGTCAAAACGGGAAGACGTTTATCCTGGATGCCGGGCCTGGTTATGACAGAGTTTTGAAACCTTATCTGCAGTGCAGAGGGATCCATACTATTGACGGAATATTTCTTTCTCACATGGATAAGGATCATTCGGAAGGAATCATGCGTTTGCTGGAGGATCCTGATTTTACTGTCCGATGTCTCTATCTGCCGGACAACGCCTGTCACGATTTCAGTGCTTTGCCATCAGACCATAAGAAAGTCCTATTAAGTGCGGGCGATTCCGTTCGGTCCGGACAGCTCCGCTTTGCATGCTGCTCGCCGGTCAAGGGATTTCCCTATCAGGATGAAAACAGCGCGTCTCTGTGCTTGCATCTGGTCACAAAAAACGGTACAATATATATGAGCGGGGATAGTGATATACCGGCAGAACAGATCCTTCTGCAGAGGGGAGAAGAATGGAAAAGCGATGTCCTGAAGGTAGGACATCACGGTTCCCGTACATCTACCTCGGAACAGCTTTTGGAAGCCGTTTCCCCGAAGTTCGCTTTTATCAGCTGCGGGGCGGGCAACAGTTACGGTCATCCGCACCGGGAGGTGCTGGATCGATTGAAAGAACAAAACATTCAGGCCTGGGTCTCTTTTGAAACAGGAGCTCTTATGATGACATATGGCCGGGTCATTTCCTATAGAGAGGAATATATCAAACGATGGATGTCGCAAGCGCAATGGATCTCTTAAAGAACCAGATCGAGCAAAGGGAACTGAAGTCCCTTTATCTTTTCTATGGAGAAGAAGAATTCCTGATCGATACCTACAGGGGACGCATCAAAAAAAGCCTCTTGACAGAGGCGGATGAACTGATGAATCTCGATGAGCTGGAAGGAGCCGTTGCAGTCGATCACATTATCGCTTGCGCGGAAACCTTCCCTTTGATGGTAGACCGTCGCCTGGTGATCGTGCAGGACAGCGGATACTTCGCGCCTGGAAAGAGTGAGAATGATGTGCAGGCGCTAAGCACTTTCTTTGAACATGTTCCGCCGGAGACCGTCTTGATCTTCATAGAGTCGAAAGTCGATAAACGAAGCCGTACATTTAAGGCTTTGGAAGCGTACGGCATGGCGGTCGAGTTTAAGGCGCTAGATGAAGAAGGCCTGGCCAAGTGGATCATGATCGAAGCAAGAAGACGTAAGCTTCGTATTGAGAAGCTGACTGCGCAGTACCTGATCCATTACTGCGGCACGGACATGAGCGATCTGAACATGGAAATGAACAAGCTCTTCTCTTATAAAGAAGGGA
>ONBQ01000132.1 GCA_900316145.1 uncultured Eubacteriales bacterium | reverse complement strand
GGAGGAGGTCCACTTGATCATCTGATCCTGCGCGTTCGTGGGAAGGATCCGGTAATCGATCGTATAGACCCGGATATAACCGGGACGAATGATGTCGCTGACTTTATGGAAGACGATATCTTCCGCGTGAATGGCTTCTTCATCGGAGAGATACAGGGCATGGATCGTGGTATCATTGTCGGGGATCAGTTCCGGGCCGATCAGCTGTCCATTTTCATCAGCCCAGCCGAGGAAAACATAGCCTTCTTTTTCAGGACGACGGTCCAGTCCGGTGACGGGTTTGTTCTGTTCTACCAGTTCCACATCCCAGATCGTATCATCCACCATATAAGTGACCTTGTGTACCAGTTCATGGATCTCGCCCATGTGCGCGTCCATCCAGGCGACGCGGCCTTTGATCCATTCTTTTAGATTTTGCACATATTCCTGATAGGACGTGTCATCGCCAGGATGGTTCATCGCCAGGTCTTTTTCAGCAGAGGAGAGGGCCTCGGCATAGTACTGATCGATGAGGCCTCCGTCCTTAACAAGCTCTTCCGCGGCGGCTTTCATGACAGGCCATTGTTTCAGGATCTCTGCCGCGAGACCATTGTCCTCCCGATGGCAGAACATCGCTTCGACCCAAAGATGGCCGGCGGAGAAGCCCTCTACCGTAAAGTTGCGGTCATAGGCGAAATCATAATCCCAGAGCGGCCCCCAATAGATTTTACCGGTTACACCGTTTACGTCCCTTTTCTTATAGATGTAGGTGCTTCCGGTCGCGTAGCCGTCGTTATTCTTGGTGAACTGATCGATCAGCCAGTATTTGGCAGCCGATTCGATATCCATCAGATCCTGATACTCTGTGCCTTCCGCGAATAACGCATCTTCCACGATCTGGATGTGCCTTTGGATGTACTGCTGCTGTGTGGGGTTATCATAGGCATCGCCCAGCTCATCAGGCTCCTCCATGGCATTTTCGCCAAGCGTCCCAAGGTCCGCGTCTTCACCGGACAGGGTGAGACCTGCTTCCGTATCGAAGGAGGGGGTATCGGTAGCCCAGTCGACCCCGCGGGATGTGTAGAACCGGTCAGGAGATCCCTCGCGGACCTGAAGCGCGTTCTGCAGAAGATAACCACCCGTGATCGCACGTTCCTCCACGTCGGATTCTTCCAGTTCATCGATTTCCAGGCGGTTCGTATCGATGCGGACGTTTTCAGCCAGATAATAGCTGCCCAGATAATGGGTGCCGAATTCCTGGCCGATCATGACGACATCGACCGGGACGCCGCGGGGCGTGAATTCAAAATCCATCTGATCGCCGAGCCAGCCGGAAACGCGGTTCCTCAGCAAGGAAGGATCAAAGGCATTGGCCAGCAAGGCCCAGTGTTTGTTCTTTCCTAAGCCGAAAAGGTCCGCTTTTTTGTCCAGCTTGATCTTGTACGGCTTTTTGTCAGGCTGTCGCCAGGAAGAATTGCCTCTGCCGCGAATGCTCATTGAAAGAGATCCTGTGCTCTCGCAGGCAAGGTCCGGAAAGTCCGCGTAATGAAAGCCCTTCGGCACTTCGATCCGGACCGTGCCATAGCAATAGACGCTGTGATCCGGACTACTGTTCATATCCGCGATCGGGACCTGCGTTTCATCGATCTCGATGTAGACTACGGGTATGCTATTGTCCGGCCACTCTTCCTCCTCATCGGCCTGGACCCGAGAAGGGGATAGGAGAAAAATCAAAGCCGCCATGAAAACAAAACAGAGCATGTTTATAAAAGAGAAATGACCTTTTTCAGATGCCATGTTTATCATTTTCTCACCGTCCCTTCCGCGAGGATCGTTTATTCCATATCCAGAAACATTTTGATCATGCGATCGATCCCGGTTTCCAGGCCAGCTTCCGTAAAGGCCCATTTCTGGTTCAGTTTTTCCCGGAAAGCTGCCTTCTGTTCCGGCGTAAAACCGGCGTTTTTGGGAGAGGGTCCTTCCAGACCGGGAGCCTTCCAATCCCTGGCAACAGGAGGTTCTTCCGCGACGCGGACCTTGTAGGTGGAGTGCTTTTCCGCTCCATTCAGCTGCACAAGGGCGAAGTCGAGGAAGGTCTGCCAGTCTTCCATGTTCAGATCATGACCGCCCTCCCGGAAATGGATCGCGCATTTGTCATCCGCGCCAAGAAAATGGTAGACTTCCGCGGAAGCGCTCCAGGAGGCATAGGTGCCGTAAGGATTGGCCCAGGTGTCATCCATTCCTTCGACCAGGATGAGCGGGCGGGGCGCGATAGCGGCTCCGATAAAGTTGGCATCAAAAGGCAGTTCATTTTCACGATAGTGATCGCTGGCCTCCTTGGTACCGTACGGAACGAGGGAATCGATGAACCAGTGGGGGAAATATCCTGTGATCATACCGCCCAGGGTCTCTACATCCCCAATGCCTTCACCGGCCCGGCCTCCGCCGACACGCAGGCTTCCGATGCCTCCGCAGCCGGATCCACCGGCCGCGCACACGGCGACACGTTCATCATATACGGAGCAGGCCAGGGCCGCCTTGCCGAAGCGGGAATGCCCTGCCGCGATCACTTTCGTCGTATCCGCGTAATCGACCGTTTCAAGGTAATCGATGACCCGGCTCATAAGCCAGCCCCACATGGCGATCACTTTAAACCCGTACTCCGGGTACGCCTGATACAGGGAGCCCTTCTGATAACCGGGCTCGTCCGGCGCGGCATCATCACAAAGAGGAGTCGCGATCATAAAGCCACGCTCGACAGCCATACGGGCGATGTCTTCTGCCACATAGCCGCCGCAAAGGACCACGGGGATCTGGGGTCCGTCCGCCTGAGCGGACCGGATGATGGCCGTGCGCATGGACACTTTATCCTCCGGACCGAAGGTCAGAGTCTGCACTTCAAATATGGCTGTACCATCCCATAAAGCCTTCTCAAAAGTCTTTTCAGACGTGATCTGTCCCGGAGCAGGGGGCATCTCGCCATAGAAGTTTTTTGCCAGAATGTCTTTTAAATATGCACGCTGCGCGTCCCATTCATGGATGGTTTCGATGCGGGAACCATCCTCCTTAAGAAAAGGATCCGGCAGCTTCCAACCGGTGATTCTATTCATGTGATACCTCCGTTCAAGGTTAAGATCTGGCTCTATTATAAAAGAGCATGAGAAAGAAAGCAAGAAGTCTTTGACAGTATGGATCCCTTGACAAAACGGGGTTTTTTTATTTCAATACTACAAAAAAACAAAGACCCTGTATTTGAGGGTCTCGTTTTATTCAGTCAATAAACCTTCCGAAATCAGCATTTCAAGGATCCGGGCTTCGCGCTCTTTGACCATGGTCCACTTTTTGGGACCGCTTGCGGCCTCACGGTTTCTTTGGATCACTTCTTTCGGATCGATAAATTCCAAGGTAAACTGTTCTTTGGATTCATAATCATCCAGGCTCTGAGCGACTATGTCCTTCTGCGCCTGGCAAAGGTAGTAATAATTATCCTGCACAAAGCAGGTCGATGGATCGTCATCGCTTTTTTGGATGCGGTGCACATAGCCGTATTCCCGGACAGAAGAGGGGATAACCACCAGACCGGCCTCTTCCTGCGTCTCGCGGATCATGGCATCGACCGGGTTTTCGTCTTCGTGGATCCCGCCGCCGGGGAACTTATAGTAATCATACCGGAGGCTGTGGATCATAGCCACTTTCTTATCCCGGATGATGATGCTTCTGGCGGAGTCTCGCACATAGCGGCGGGTACAATCCGCATAGTCTTTGCGGTCCAGCTCGAAGAGTAAGCGCATATCAGCAGCCCTTGCTTCCGTTTTTGTGATCCTCGATGGAGCAGGCGTTCGGAGAACCATATTCGACCAGACCCACGACGGCGGGGTCGAGGGTGATAGTCCCGTCTTCCAGCACAAACGCCGGGATTCCCACATCCCCGATCTCCTTGCTGTGATCAAAAGCAGGGTTCGTGTCCCGAAGCCGGGTAAAAGCGCTCATGTTCCGGATGTTCTCACCGATGTTGATATACTCGAACTTGTCTTCCTGACCCTGGATCTGCGCGTGAACGAAATCGCAGTAAGGACAGGTGGGCATTCCATAGATCTTGATCATTTTCATATCTCCTTTCCGTATTTCATATGGTTATACATATGAGCATTCAAGATAAAAAGAGTTTCAATGCCGGGAGAGCTTTTTCCGCTTCCCCGCGGCCAAGCTGATAGACCCGTTCCAGCTGTTCGGGATCCTTCTCGGTACGGTCGATCCCAAGGGCTTCGGGCGGCCGGATCACAAAGGAAAGACCGCTTTCTTCCCGCTTTTTGATCTCTTCCATTTGGCGGTTGTACATGATGTGGCGTTTTTCCATGGCCTCGATCAGGACCGGATACTTAGAAAGGGCCAGTTTCATCAGAGGCAGGGCTTTGCTCTTTTCTTTCTTGTACCCATTCGGCTGTGTCAGGATGATCAGATTGCGGGTGTAGCCTTTTTTCTCCATGAAGCGATAGGGCACCGCGTCCGTGATCCCGCCGTCAAGAAGCGTGTAACCATCGACTTTGACCGGCCGGGATACGATCGGCATGGAAGCAGAAGCCTGCATCCATTTCAGATCTTTCTCTTTTCCATCCCTGCACTTGTGGAACACGCAGTGACCGGTCATCACATCAGTCGCGCCTACATAGAAAACAGTAGGATCGGTCAGAAAAGTGTCCCGGTCAAAGGGGTCCAGAATATCAGGCAGTTCCCGGTAACAGAAATCGACCCCGTACAGATCCCCTGTCTTGATCAAAGACTCAATACTGCAGAATCTGGGATCCTTGCAATATTTTTTGTTGTAACGGATGGCCCGGCCGATCTGTTTGGATTTGAAATTGCAGCCGAAGACAGCGCCGGCGGAAATGCCAGCCGCGCCATCAAAGGTGATGTGGTTCTCCATCAGGACATCCAGTACACCGCAGGTGAACATGCCGCGCATGGCGCCGCCTTCCATGATCAGGCCGGTCTTGAAAGAACGCTGGTTGGTAGTATTACTGGTCATTTGTTTTCAGACCACCGTTTTCAGCCATTTTACGGACTCTTCCAGAACTTCCAGCATATGATTATCCGACCAGTCGCCAACTTCCACGATCGCGCCGCCGTCATATCCGAGCTCTTTCATCCGGTCCACGACCTCGCGAATGTGGATATAGCCGCTTCCGACCGGGCAGGAGTACAGAGGAGTGCCGTCCGCTCGGACAAATTCCTTCCCGTTCGGGTTCAGCTTTTCCAGACTCCGGTCTTTCAGATGCAGAGTCGCGATGCGGTCCTCAAACAGGGGCAGGGCTTCCAGTTCATTTTCCTGGAAGAAGGCGAAGTTGCCGGTGTCGAAAGCAAACTCCAGTCCAGGGACCTGGTCCGCAAAGTATTTAAGACCGGCGATGCAGTTGTTCGGAGCCAGGACGCTGTCAAAGTCCTCCATGGTGACAGGCAGGCCTTTTTCTTTGCCATAGGCTACCGCCTTTTTCATGCCATAGACCATACGCTCCAGGTCGCGCACCGTGTTGCCTCCCAGCAGCATGCCCGGGATAAAGAGAATGTTCTTGGCGCCAATGCGTAAAGCCAGGTCGATGTAGTCTTTATAGAGAGTGCTTTCCGGATCGTCGGTAAAGCGCACCCAGGCATGCATGCCTTCGATGCCGAGACCCAGCTCCGGGAGCGTCACTTTCAGCATCTCCTCGTCTTTTTGCCAGGAATCCGGCGTCAGGTAGATGTTTTCCATGCCCAGATCCGTTAAGCGCTTCAGGACCTGCGGAACGCTTAAGCCTGACGCGTGAGCGGCCTGCAAGATGTTCTCATAGAATACGGCGATCTTCATGATGATCCTCCTTCTCTTGGTTGTCCCTGTGCGGGGACTGATGGATCTTTAACTTATTGCAAGTTAAAAAACTCCATTACATATTTGTTCGCGAGATTCATGTGCAAGGGATTCTGGAAGCGGTGGTCGGCGCCTTCCACAGGAATAAACTCGATGATATTGTTATCAGCAAACTCCCTGGCGCTTTCGAAAGGAACGACTTCGTCCTTCGTACCGTGAAGGATGAGAAGATCCTCCGCGTAGTCCAGAAAATCCCGCTCCCGGATATCATTGTCCTTCAGTGAATCCATCAGATCCCGTGTTACCAGGATCTTCCGGTCGAATCCGACCATTACATCTTTTCCTTTTTGGATCCGGTCATATTCATCATTTTTCATGATGCTCTGGGTCATGACATCATGCATGTCTACCGCGGGGCAGCGAAAAGCTGCCTTTACAAACGGGTTACCGTGTTCGGAGATATATTTGAGGAACAGATAGCCGCCAAAGCTCGTGGCATAGCCGTATAGTTTGCTGGCGCCATATTTCTGGCGGATGGTATCGATGATCAGGTCCAGATAGGTGGTGCAGTCATCCAGTGCCAGTTTTTTCTTTACATCGTCTCCATGGGATGGCCAGTTGAAGGTGACGACGATCGCGTTTTTATGCTTGGAAAGCAGCTTTTCCGCGAAACCATGAGCTGCGTTATTATCCTTATGACCGGCAAAACCGGTCCCGAACAAGACCGCGTTTTCAGCATTAACAGTGTCTTTATAGTACAGTTTACAGCGGATATTGTGACCTTCCGCGTTGATCTCAAAATATTTAAAATTCATGATATATATCTTTCTTTATTAATATCTTGCAGATCCGGTCCCGGTCATTGCCGGATGTCCGACCAATCGGACAGATCGAAGGAATGGCCTTCATTATCGGTCCCGGCAAGGACCACGGTTCCATCGGATCGTAATCCTAAAATGCGACCGTAGCCGACATCGATATCCACGATATCGGTCCAGTCAGAAGTATTATAAGGTACAAGCAACGGGCTAATCCCCGCCACAACAACAGTGCCGTCGGACTTCAGGCCGACCGTGCAGGTATAATAAGCGATCGCCTTGGTGATATCCGTCCAATCGCTTACGTTGCATTCGCCTTGTACATTGATGCCCGCGGCCACTACCGTACCGTCGTTTTTCAACCCGACAGTGTGGTATGTTCCGGCGGAAATAGCCTTGATATCCGTCCAGTCTGCTACATCACAGGCCAGATTGGTCTGATCGCCAACAGCGACCACGGTGCCATCCTTTTTCAGTCCAACGGTGAAGAAGGAATAGGCGGCTACATCGACGATATCGGTCCAGTCAGCGACATTACACTGACCATAATCGTTTCGCCCGCACGCCACGACCGTGCCATCAGACTTCAGTCCCACGGTGTGATAGACACCGGCCGCGAAGTCTACGATATCGGTCCAATCTTCCACATTGCATTGTCCATAACCGTTATTGCCGTGGGCGACCATCGTTCCGTCCGAGCGCAAGGCTACGGTCTGCGTGCTTACGACATCGAGCGCGACGATGTTTTTCCAGGCGCGGATCGGGTCATATTCGTCACTGCCGGCGACCAGAACGGTGCCATCTGAACGAAGTCCGACGGTATGGTTGGTCCCGGCGTCGATGGAGACTACATCTGTCCAGCCATCTACGTCACAGGAAGCGTCATCCCCCAAGCCGGTGGCGATGACGGTCTGATCCGTCTTTAATGCGGCTTGATGAAGCTTTCCTACCGCCAGATTCTGGTGGCTGACGATCTTTATGGGTTTAGGCCGGCTGATCATGGTTCCCACTTTGTAGCTGATCGTACAGCATACTACGAAGATCAGGATCACGACCGGAACTTGCAGTATCTTTTTTATTCTATCTTTTTTCATTTCTCTTTCCCTCCAAAGAACGTAGCGATTATACCACTTTGAGGGCCTGATTTCAATAGAGGAGTGGGGAACCGGCCGCCCCAACGCCTCGCAAATAATGATTGATTTCCCTCCTGGTTTTGTGTTACACTTTACATAAGAAAAGAAACGTTTCAGGTCAAGTGTAAAAACTTAAGTTGAGACCTGCAGTGGTATTAGAAAGGGAAAAAATATGTCACATTTCAAAGCACCTGTCACGCCGGAAGTTTCCGAGCGCGAGATCCGCAATCAGAAGCGGGTACGGGACCTTGCAGTGGAATGCATGGTCGTTCTGGAGAATGATGGGACCCTGCCTTTAAAAGGAAAAGGCAAGATCGCTCTGTATGGCAATGGAGCCAGATCCACGGTCAAGGGCGGTACCGGTTCCGGCGATGTATATGTCCGTGAAACGATCAACGTAGAAGAGGGTTTGGAAAAAGAGGGCTTTATCGTTACGACCAAGGCCTGGATCGACCGGCAGGCACAGGCGATCCAGGATGAACAGGAAGCTTATAATAAAGCTACCATCGAAGCTGCCATCGCGGCAGGTCAGTCTGCGGAAGCGGCTCAAATGCTTCTGGTCTTAAATCCCCTGACACCAAAAGCCATTGCTCCGATCACGGAAGAAGATATCGAGAACAGTGATACGGATACCGCGGTTTACATCCTTTCCCGCAACTCCGGTGAAGGCAAGGATCGCAGCGCTGAGCCGGGTGATTATGAGATCTCTCCACAGGAAGCGGCCGCCCTGGAACTGCTGGCTGCCAAGTATGACAAGCTGATCGTTCTTTTAAACATCGGCGGCGTGATCGATACCAAGCCGCTTCGCTCGATCAAGGGCATCAACACGGTCGTTCTGTCCGGTCAGATGGGCAATATGACCGGTATTACCGTAGCGGATCTGCTGACCGGCGCCGGCATTCCTTCCGGCAAGCTGACCGATACCTGGGCAGAGAACTACAGTGATTATCCTTCCTCTGAGGGCTTCAGCCATAATGACGGCGATGTCAGCGATGAGTACTATACAGAAGGTATTTTCGTAGGATATCGTTATTTCGATACGTTCAATGTCACGCCGGCTTATGAGTTCGGTTATGGCAAGTCCTATACCGATTTCGCGATCGAAACTTTGGGGGCGGCGGTGGAAGGCACAAATGTAAAAGTCTGTGTCAAGGTCACCAATACCGGGTCCGAATACTGCGGCAAGGAAGTAGTACAGGTATATGTTTCCGCTCCGGAAAAAGGTCCGGTCAAGCCGTATCAGGAGCTTCGCGGCTTCAAAAAGACGAAGATGCTTGCTCCTGGTGAGAGCGAAGTGCTGGAGATCACCATGAAGGCCGAATCCTTCGCCTCCTTCTGCCCGAATCACCCCGCCTGGGTCCTTCCGGATGGAGATTATATCATCCGCGTGGGCAACAGCTCCCGCAACACTCATGTAGCCGCCGTTGTTCATTTGCCGGAAGTCGTACACCTGTTTACGGTCAAGAATCTTTTCGAAGACCCGGCCGGTCCTGTCGAGGAGATCAAGCCGACCGGAGACCATTGGAGCGCGCCTTGTGAAGAAGAGGAAAAAGCTGCCTGCGTGAAGCTGGCTCTGGATCCTGCCGCCTTTGCCAAGAAGACCGCGGAGTATCCGGAAGTGGGAGCGCCTCTGGCCAAGAAAGAGTTTGACCATGTGCTGCAGTTCGATGAAGTCGTAAACGGCGAAGTCTCTCTGGATGACTTTATCGCAGACCTTTCTGATGAAGAACTGGGCTATATCATGGTCGGTAATTCGATCGACAATAAGGGCTTCCAGAACGTCCTGGGTTCCGCGGCCAAGTATTTGCCTGGCGCGGCCGGAGAGACCACGGAGAAACTGTTGAAGACCCGCGGCCTGAAGCTGATGGAGCTTTGCGATGGCCCGGCCGGACTGCGCCTGACTCCGGAATTCATCGAGAAAGAAGATGGAAGCTTCGTATCCTTGCGAGGCGTCAGTGAAGAAGATGCAGCTGCCATGGAAGGCGTGCGCCACTATCAGTATCTGACCGCGATCCCGATCGCTGTGACCCTTGCTTCTTCCTGGAACCTGGATCTGATCGAGGCCATGGGCGATATCGTCGGCTCCGAGATGGAAGAGTTCGGCGCGACCCTGTGGCTGGCTCCCGGTATGAATATCCACCGCAACCCTCTGTGCGGACGCAACTTCGAGTATTACTCTGAAGATCCTCTGCTGGCCGGCAAGTGCGCGGCCGCTGACACCATCGGTGTGCAGAAGCATCCGGGTTATGGTACCACCATCAAGCATTATCTGGCCAACAACCAGGAAGATAACCGTATGTTCACCAACTCTCATGTGAGCGAGCGCGCTCTGCGTGAGATCTACACCAAGAACTTCCAGATCACGGTCGTAGAATCCCAGCCGATGTCCCTGATGACCTCCTACAACCTGTTCAACGGCATCCACGCCGCCAACAATGTAGATTCTGTCACCCATCTGCTGCGTGACGAGTGGGGCTTCAAGGGCATGGTCATGACCGACTGGCTCACCACCTCTGATTTCTCTGCGCTCCTGTCCGTAGGCGCCACAAAGAAGTATGATAAGGCGGATGCGGCCCTTTGCGTCCTGGCCCAGAATGACCTGGTCGAGCCGGGTGAAATGACCGACTATGAGCGGATCATGGAAGGCTTGAAGGAGGGCGTGATCACGCGCGCGCATCTGGAACGTAACGCCAGAAACCTGCTGCAGCTGCTGCTTCGGACCCACGTATACAGCGACAAGTCCTACTATGACAGCGTACAGGGGACCTGCATCACCTTCGCATGAGCCTGAGTTTACATAGCAAAAACGCCTCTTGGTCTATATGACCGGGAGGTGTTTTTTTTCGTTGAAACAGAGCAGATCTGTGTTATAATAGAAAAGATATGCTGCAGGGAAGGGAAAGGCAGATTCAAATGAAGGACATTCTGTTGCTTGTTTTCAATATCTTTATCGCATTGTACAGTTTTGGGACCTGGACGGTGTATTCCGAGGGGGTCCAAAGCATAATGAAGAAGGAAAAACGTTGGTTTATCTGGTTTCTGATCTGGGGTTGCATGCTCCTGTTTATCAGTGCTTTATACAGCTGGCTGCCCGGCCGGGCAGGATTCGAGATCAACATAATGGATGGCGTCTTTGTACTGGAAGATGGGATGTTTTTTAAGAACCTGGCAATGATGCTGTTTGCGCAGACGTTGGGCATCGTGATCATTATGTGGACGCATATCTGGCGTGTCATCCGGAAAAAGGAACGGTTCAGCGGAGCCTTTTTACTTTTGCAGCTCGTGATCGGCGCGGGTGTGACCTATCTCGGGACCCGCCTCTTCCAGAATGATCAGAAAGTCGTATTTCAAGGAGGAGAGAAGACGGGATATGCAGTCCTGTATCTGATGACCTTTACAGGAGCGGTTATGATCATCCTGGGGATCATAAGCAGCAGGAAAAACAAGAAGAGCAGCAGGTCCAAGAACAGCGGGAAATGATCGAGTGCATCCGCCGTGTGAAACTGCTGCTCATGCAACTGTAAAAAATATAATGGGTCAAATAAAACCGGCACGACCGGTAAGGCCAGCACGGATCATTCCTTGACCAGGCTGATCCTCTCGACCGACGCCAGGCGGATCATTTTAGTCTTGTCCCCTTTAGGAGAGCTGATCCGGACCAGGAACCAGTCATCATCCACGTCTAAAATGGTGTTGGAGCCATGCTTGCTATTGCCATACATCACGATATCCGCATCCTCATGATCTTCTTTCAGATCGATCCGGACCTTCTGCCCGACGTATGTTTTGATCGCGCTTGTCAGGGCGGAACGGTCGAGGGAGGCCGGAGTGCCCTGGATCTTTGTCAGCTGCTCTTCCAGATTTTCGACCTTGCGTTTCAACGCGGAGATCTGAAAGTAAGCCATAAAGCCAAAAATAGCGAAAACAAATGCCACATATTCCATTACGCGTCCTCCTTTACGAGTTCAAAAGAGCGGATGGAGGACACAGGGATCAGTTTCTCGATCCGTCCTTTTTTAGTCATAGCTTCGACCTTGGCCCAGTTTCCTTCATAATCTGTGATGCGGCAAGTGGTATTGAACAGGTCTGCATCCGCCTCATCCTCAAAAAAGGTCAGACGGACAGATTTTCCTTTTAAAGAGAGGAGCAGGCGGCTGACGGGAAGTTCTGCCGTGCGGGTGGGGGAAGATTCCTCGTCGGTTTTCCCATCTTTTAATAAGTAGTCACAGCTGACACAAAGCACATCTGCCAGGTCGGAGATCTTGTCGATATCCGGCATAACGGTACCGGCTTCCCAGCGGCTTATGGTCTGCCTGGTCACGGACATTTTTTCGGCTAATTCGATCTGGGTCATTCCCAGATCTTTTCTTTTGGCCGCGATCTTGTTTCCTAGTTCGTTCATTTTGCGGTTTCCCTTTCTTTTGATGGCTTTATTGTATCAATCAGCAGGCAGAAATACAAGCAATTCTCTTGCGCAAAGTGTAACATGGCAGTTTACATTGATAAATTTTGATCAGATACTCGCGCTGGATCAGTAGGATATGATATAATGAAATCAGAGGTGATGAGTTATGATCCGACTTTGGCCGGACCGGGAGGTCCAGGTTTTAAAGACTCGTGCGGGACGCGTTCCCTTGCTGGTCGTTCGCCCAAAGGAACCAGCGGATCGGGCTCCAGGAGTCCTTTGGATCCACGGAGGCGGGTATATTCTTGGTCTGAAAGAAATGGTGTATATGTCCCGAGCGATGGATCTGGTCAAGCACTTCGGGGCGGTTGTGGTCTCGCCCCGGGTACCGTCTGGCCTGGCAGAAGCCTTATCCGGCCGCCGTAAAAGACTGCTACGCAGCGCTGCGGTACATGGCGGACCATGCGGAAGAATGGGGGATCGATCCGGAGCGGATCATGGTTGGCGGCGAGAGTGCCGGAGGAGGGCTGGCGGCCGCCGTCTGCATGCTGGCCAGGGATCGAAAAGAGATCCGGGTTGCCTGCCAGATGCCGCTGTATCCGATGCTCAGCAATATCGATACGGAATCTTCAAAGAACAATCACGGGCGAGTCTGGAATACACGAAGGAATCACATCGGATGGTGGTTCTATCTGCGCGGCCGCGCGAAGAAAAAAGTATCTCCTTATGCTTCGCCTGCCTGGCAGACCGATTATAAAGGACTTCCTCCGGCCTATACCTTCGTGGGAGAGGGAGAACCGTTTTACGCGGAAACACTGCAATATGTCGAGAATCTGCGGAAAGCCGGCGTTCCGGCCGAGGTGGACGTATATCCGACCAATATGCATGCGTTTGATATGCTGCAGCCGAAAAAAGAACTAAGCCGAAAGGCCGCCGCTGCTTTTCTGGAACATTTTGAAAAAGCAATGAAAAGAAACTCGAGTAAAGCGCCGCAGGATACTTAAAATCTTAAGATAAGGAGCAAAAAGCATGAGCGGATTGCGAATGAATGCAGATCAGTATGAAGTAAGATCCATGACCTTGGCAGGAAAGACGATCACTTTCCGTGCCTTCAAGGATCTCCAGTATTGTGAGAACCCGTTGGATCCGATCCAGAAACTGAACCTTTTCGTTCCGGAAGCGTATTACCAGAACGGAACGATCAATGGCTACAACGCTGAAACAGCGCCGATCTTTATGCCGAATACGGTGGGCGGGTACATGCCCGGACCGGCAGACGAGCCGGGCATCGAAATGCGTTCTCAAAAACCGAATACCTTGTTCCAGGCCTTGGAACACGGATATGTGGCAGCCAGTGCGGGAGTTCGCGGACGCACATCCGGAAAGAGATCCGCAGAATTCTTCGCCGGCAGCAAAGAAGGGGAACTGGGTGAAGAGACCGGCCGCATGGTAGGCCGCGCGCCGGCCCTGATCGTGGATTATAAGGCGGCGATCCGGTATCTTCGCCACAATCAGGATCTCTTCCCGGGCAATACCGACTATATCATTACGAACGGCACCAGCGCAGGCGGCGCGCTTTCCGCACTGGCTGGAGCAACAGGCAACAGCCCCGATTATGAGCCTTATCTGAAAGAGATCGGAGCCGCCGATGAACGGGACGACATTTTCGCAGCCAGCTGCTATTGCCCGATCCATAACCTGGAAAACGCGGACGCGGCTTATGAGTGGATGTTTGAGGGGATCAACGAATTCCACAACATGCGCTTTGAAAAAGCGGAAAACGGGATCCGTTTCGTTCCTTCCGTCGGTGTGATGCCGGAAGATCAGATCGCTCTGTCAGCTCCGCTGAAGGCCCTTTTCCCGGCTTATGTCAATAGCTTAGGCCTCACAGATGAAAATGGGAGAGAACTGTCCTTGGAGGCGGATGGAGAAGGAACTTTCAAAGAATTCGTTAAGTCCTTTGTCATCGCATCCGCCAATAAGGAGTGGAAAGAGCGATCGACACAGAAAAAGCTTCCCTGGCTCATGACGGCAGGCAGCGAGATCGAACAGCAGGACTATCTTACGATCGAAGAGAACGCTGTCAAGGACCTGGACTGGGACGCTTTTGTGAAGAAGATCACCCGCATGAAGACGACGCCGGCCTTTGACGCGGTCGATCTGTCCAGCCCTGAAAATGAAGAGTTTGGCGATGAAACGGTAGAAGCCCGTCACTTTACGGCCTTCTCCATGGAACACTCCAAGGTGCCGGAAGCGGAACTTGCCAGCGATCAGATCATCCGGAGAATGAATCCGACAGCCTATATTATGGATCCGAACGCGGATACAGCGCCTCACTGGCGTATCCGCCACGGCGCCTTTGACCGGGACACAGCCTTGGCGATCCCAGTGATCTTGCAGACTTTATTGAAAAACAACGGATATGATGTGGACTTCTTCCTGCCCTGGGGCTTGCCTCATAGCGGAGATTATGACACGGACGAGCTTTTTGACTGGATCGATTCATTAATAAAATAGGAGACGATCCCGGATCTTCCGGTTCATGAAAGGTGATGGAGTGGTTTTTGTTAAGACTCGGGCCTTTTGCAGCGGTAATAGGTGGAAAACTGCCTGACTATCCTCGCTTTTGTATTAAAATGCAGGAAAACTCGAATAATTATTCGTCTTCTCTTGCCTGTATGCGTTCGTACCCCACTGCTTATCGGATAATTCGTTCGGGCGTGGGGTAATAACCCCTAAAAAGATGAAGATCCTTGTGGCTGGTCGTAGGTCGCAGCAGCGGAAAGGCATTCGAGAAGAAGAAAAAACACTCTTATCAAGTGTATAATAGTGTATAAAACGAAAATTACCCCACTAAACAAGAAATTTCTTTACAGTGAGTGGAGTATGAGAAAAGGGGCTGTGAAAAAAGGCCCTAACGAAAAGAAGGCCAACTGGCTTTGCCAGGAGGCCTTCTTTTGTGTTAGAATAGTTTTGCTAT
>ONBQ01000045.1 GCA_900316145.1 uncultured Eubacteriales bacterium | reverse complement strand
TTATACTGCTCGGAATCGAACATATTTTTGAGGCCTTCTTCCAGCTGACCGGTGATCTTTTTCACACGGTCGCGGTATAAGGCCTGCTGTTCTTCTTTGGTTCTCTGGGTAGTGATAGACATAGAAATCTCCTTTCTGTGGTCATTTACAACTTGGTTTTTGCAGCAAACGAAGAAACATACCGGCTAGTGAAAATCAGGGTTCAGGAATCCTTTATTTATGCGGGTTCCGGAACCCTGAAATGACCACATTACCTGCTGTTTCTCAGTCGCCGCATGACTTCCCTGTTTTTCTGGTTTTTAGCAATGGTGGCACATTTCCGGCTACAGTATTTCTGCCTGTGGTTGACCGGGCAACTTCTGCCGCAGACAGGGCAGTTCTTCGTTTTCCCGATCCGGTCCAGAAACGTCATGATCTCCGGCTCGGTCGGCAGTACGCATTCCTCATAATATCTGCAGAGACTGCTGCTGGTAAAGCCAATAGCAAAGATCTGGCAGCCGGAGTTTAATGCGAGGCAGCCGTACTCTTTGTCATACAGACTGCACTTTTCCCGAACAGATCGTTTCAGTGCGGCTTTTTCACCTGCGGTCAGCGGCCGGCCATATGGATTCATAATGCCACCTCCGCCCGCTGATGCTGTTTCTGTTTTATCCGGTTCTTATGGGCTTCATAGTCAGACCCCAGTTCCAGCTTTTGGGATCTGTCATCATAGTGATAGACTTTATCGGACAGCCGGTCTTCCGGTGCTACCTGGGTTTCATTTACTTCCTTCACCAAGCTTTCCAGCACACGGACGGAAGGCGGAGCCATGCTTTCCGGCATCAGGATCACCTCGTGCCGGGAGGAAGGCAGGATGAAGAAGTTCTCACCCAGCCGTTCTGCTGCTTGTTCCAGGACATGCGGATAGAGGATAGCCGCGGCACCATGTATTCCGGAGTCAGTGGTGATCACAAGGGTTTCCGGCCCGGAAGGTTCCGAAAGAGAGGCGTCCATCCCAAAGACGCCGCTGATAGCTTCCATCATGCCCATGGTTTTCGCCGGGGCAAGCTTCATGCTGCTGCTGACGGCGTCTGAAAATAGCTGGTCCGCTGTAATCCCGTAACGCTCCAGCGTATTCTTGCTGAAGATGGTCGACATGCCATCCTCCATATCACCGATCACGATGTGGATGGTAACGGCCAGATCCAGGAATTCCCTGTGAACAACCGTATCCAGGAATTCGCGTTTTCCTTCCAGCGGGCTCAACCGCAACATCAGTGAATCCTTAATGTTTTCATAATTCTCAAGTTTCTCGGAAACCTGTCCCAGATGCCTCCCGTTTTTAGCGAGATCGATCATGCTTTCGACCGGAAGCTGGCCGGACTCAAGATAGCTCCGATAGATCCCTTCCAGGTCGAAGACCGGACCCGCCTTCTCATTCCCCGGGATAATGGTGATGCCATCATAGGAACGATCCAGCTTCGAAACGTGGGGAAACTGAACGTCTGCAGTGATTCCCTGCCGGTTGAGTTCCTCACGAACAGAAGCTTCCAGTTTTTCTTTAAAACTGTCAAAAGTAATTTCATTCATGTGTATTCTGCCTCCTTTGCTTTCCGCAGCGGAAAAAGCCGGGGCGGTAAAGAACTCCGGCCTTTCCGTGTGATAACTGTAGATATCTCCTGTAATGCTTCCGATGATGATGTGATCCGTAAGAGGGATCCCCATCAGGTTTCCGGCCTGCACCATGCGCCGAGTAACGGTATCATCCTCCAGGCTTGGACGGGCGATCCCGCTTGGATGCGTGTGCAGGAGCAGGAAGGAATCCGCGTTTGAGAGGATAGATGCCTTGAACACGTTCTGGATCGGGAGGATGGCCTCTGTAAGTCCTCCAATGGAGACCACGTTGAAATTGATCGGCCGCTTGTGGTTATCCAGATTCACCACACAGACCATCTCCCTGTCCATATCCCGCAGAGCTGCCGCCATAACCCGCACAGCCGCATCCGGGCTGGTGATCGGTGAAGGGCTGTACAGAACTTCACTTTCTTTCAACTTCAGCCGGACTTCCACCTGCGGCAGTATGTACCGGTCCAGACTCATCTGTTCTGCCATCCTT
>ONBQ01000040.1 GCA_900316145.1 uncultured Eubacteriales bacterium | reverse complement strand
TTCCTTCTGTCGACCATAAAGCCATTGATGAGGGGTTAAAAGCCGTCAACAATGATGCCTGTTATCCCTCGATCCTGGTGGCCGGACAGATGATGGCCGCCCTTAAAAGCGGGAAATATGATCTGGACCGGACCGCGCTTATGATCACACAGACAGGAGGTGGCTGCCGGGCTTCCAACTATATCGGTTTTATTCGCAAAGCCTTGCAGGACGCGGGTATGGGGCAGATCCCTGTTATCTCTTTGAACGCGGCCGGCATGGAAAAGAATCCCGGCTTTGCTCCGACACCTGGCATGCTGAATAAAGCGCTGATGGCTATCGTGTATGGAGATCTCTTCATGCATGTGCTGTATAAGGTCCGACCCTATGAAAGAGTGGAAGGATCAGCCAACGCTTTATATGAAAAGTGGAACCGGATCGCCTATGACAACGTCCTGAACGGAAAACGATCGGAAATGAAGGCCAATATCAAGAAGATCGTCCAGGAATTCGACAGGCTTCCGATCTATGAAGACTTGAAGAAACCTTCCGTCGGGATCGTCGGAGAGATCCTTGTAAAATATCACCCGACCGGAAACAATGAACTGGTACGGGTGCTGGAAGAGGAAGGAGCCGAGGTCCATGTACCGGATCTCATGGATTTCCTTCTGTACTGTGGATTCAATCAGGGCTTTAAGGCAGATCATCTTGGCAAACCGGAACGCAACAAGCTGCTGGGCCATGAACTGATCCGTTTCCTGGAATGGGTCCGCAAACCTATGAAAGAAGCGCTGGAGCAAAGCCGGCGTTTCTCGGGGACGACCTACATCTCTGAAAAAGCAAGACTGGCCGAACGTTTTATATCGCTCGGCAATCAGACAGGTGAAGGGTGGTTCCTGACCGGGGAGATGGTCGAGATGATCGAACACGGCGTTACCAATATCGTCTGTGTGCAGCCTTTTGGCTGTCTGCCCAATCACATCGTTGCCAAGTCCATGATCAAGCCGATCCGCGAAGCGTATCCTTACGCCAATATCGCGGCTGTGGATTATGATCCCGGGGCTTCGGAAGTAAATCAGTTGAATCGTATCAAACTTATGCTGCAGATCGCGCATAGAAACGCGGAAAAAGCCGTCTGATCCGGCTTTTTCCTGAAGGGAGTACCGTATGTACAAGATCATTCGGAAACAAGAACTCAACCCAACTGTAACTCTGATGGAAGTGGAAGCGCCTCTGATCGCGAAAAAAGCGGAACCCGGCCAGTTCATTATTTTAAGGGCCGAAGAGGATGGGGAGCGTATTCCTTTGACCATCGCCGGCTATGACAGACAGAAGGGGACTGTCCGCATCATTTTCCAGATCGTAGGTGCTACGACGGCCAAGCTGAATCGCCTCAATGAGGGGGATTTCATCGTTGATTTTGTAGGCCCTTTGGGCAAGGCAACCGAGACCGACGGGCTGAAAAAGGTCGCGGTCGTGGGTGGCGGCGTTGGATGCGCCATCGCGCTTCCTGTAGCCCAGAAACTGCATGAACTTGGCTGTGAAGTCCATTCCGTGATCGGATTCCGCAATAAGGATCTTTTGATCCTGGAGGATGAATTCAAGGCTGCGAGTTCCGTCCTTAAGGTGATGACCGATGATGGTTCTTATGGGGAAAAAGGTCTGGTCACCCAGGCGCTTGAAGCATTGATCGAAGAAGGCAACGAGTATGATGAAGTCATCACCATCGGTCCCTTGATCATGATGAAGTTCGTTGTCCAGCTAACCAAGCGGTATAACATCAAGACGGTCGTGTCCATGAACCCGATCATGATCGATGGTACAGGTATGTGCGGCTGCTGCCGCCTGACAGTAGGCGGAAAGACCAAGTTTGCCTGTGTTGACGGCCCTGATTTTGATGGTTTCGAAGTGGATTTCGATGAAGCCATGCAGCGCGGTGCCGCCTATCGTGATTTTGAGCGTCATGCCTATGAGGAAACCTGCAATCTTTTCCAGAAGGAGGTACAGTAAGATGCCGAATATGTCTCCCAATAAACATCCTATGCCTTCGCAGGATCCCATGGTCCGCAATCGCAATTTTAAAGAGGTCGCTTTAGGTTATACGGCAGAGATCGCCGTTGAGGAAGCCGAGCGCTGCCTGAACTGCAAAAACCGTCCCTGCGTAGGCGGTTGTCCGGTCCAGATCCGGATCCCGGATTTCATTCAGGAAGTGGCGAAAGGTAATTTTGATGGCGCTTATGATATTATTGCCGAGTCCAGCTCCCTGCCGGCTGTCTGTGGCCGAGTATGTCCGCAGGAAACCCAGTGTGAGTCCAAGTGCGTCCGCGGCATCAAGACCGAGCCGGTCGCCATCGGCCGTCTGGAGCGCTTCGTTGCGGACTATCACAATGCAAAAGAGGATGCCGTCGTGGCGCGGCCTGAACCGAATGGTCATAAAGTCGCTGTCGTTGGTTCCGGACCTTCCGGACTGACCTGCGCGGGAGATCTGGCAAAGAAGGGCTATGATGTAACCGTTTTTGAAGCCCTGCATGTGGCCGGCGGCGTACTGGTGTATGGTATTCCCGAATTCCGTCTGCCGAAGGCGATCGTCAGCAAAGAAGTCGATACCTTAAAGAAGCTTGGCGTCAAGATCGAGACCAACATGGTCATCGGCAAGATCCTTTCCATCGACGAATTGTTGGAAAATGGCTTTGAAGCGATCTTTATCGGCTCCGGCGCGGGCCTGCCTCGCTTTATGAATATTCCGGGTGAAAACCTGAAAGGCGTCTATTCCGCCAACGAATTCCTGACCCGTGTCAACCTGATGAAAGCCTACCAGGATACTTCGACAACACCGATCATGCACGCGCGCAAGGTCGCAGTCGTAGGAGGCGGCAACGTCGCGATGGACGCGGCGCGTTCCGCCATGCGTCTTGGCGCGGAAAAGGTCTATGTCGTTTATCGTCGTTCCGAAGAAGAACTGCCTGCCAGACGGGAAGAGTTTGAGCATGCCAAAGAAGAGGGCATCGATTTCCGCCTGTTGAACAACCCGACCGAGATCCTGTCCGATGATTCCGGCAATGTGATCGGCATGACCTGCATCCGCATGGAATTGGGTGAGCCTGACGCGTCCGGAAGACGTCGTCCGGTAGAAGTGCCAGGTTCGGAATTTACCTTGGATGTGGATTGCGTGATCATCGCGATCGGCACTTCGCCCAACCCGCTGATCTCTTCTACGACAGAAGGCCTTGCTACCGAGCGTCACGGCTGCCTGGTCGCGGATGAAAATGGTCTTACCTCCCGTACGGCCATCTATGCGGGCGGTGACGCGGTAACCGGTGCCGCGACCGTTATCCTGGCTATGGGCGCTGGCAAGACAGCCGCCAAGTCCATCGATGAATATATCCAAAGTAAGGGATAAGGGCTTTACTTTTCCTTCGGATTTGAGTATACTCAGAAGTAACAATAATTCTCTTAGGGAGGACTGGTAATATGTTAAAAGGTATTCCCCCGATCCTGACTCCGGAACTGCTGAAGATCCTGAGCGAAATGGGTCATGGTGATGAATTGACGATCGGTGATGGCAACTTCCCGGGTGAGACCTACGGTAAGCGCGTTGTCCGTCTGGATGGACATGGTGTTCCGGAGATCCTTGACGCGATCCTGCAGGTGATCCCTCTGGATCCTTGTGTAGAGAAACCTGTTGC
>ONBQ01000038.1 GCA_900316145.1 uncultured Eubacteriales bacterium | reverse complement strand
TGCAGGACCTTTTCCGAAACATATTTTGGTCCTTCGACCTGATCGGATCCGGGCAGGTCACTCTTATTGAATACGGTGATGATAGGCTTGTCTCCCGCGTGAAGCCGGCTCATGGCATCCATCGTAACTTTCATGTTATTGGAAGCTTTCTCATCGGAGGCATCCACGACATGGACCAGCAGATCCGCGTAAGCGACCTCCTCGAGGGTAGCATGAAAGGCCTCGACCAGGTGATGCGGCAGGTTCTGAATGAACCCTACGGTGTCCGCCAGGACGACCTGCCGGCCGGAAGGCAGCTCTATGCGCCGGGTCGTCGTATCCAGCGTAGCGAACAGCTGATCTTCCTCCAGCACACCGGCCTCAGTAAGGCGGTTAAAGATGGTCGATTTGCCCGCGTTAGTATAGCCGACCAAAGCCACCATCGGGATCTTGGATTTCTGACGGCGGCCGCGCTGGATCTCACGCTGGCCTTCGATCTCATCAAGCTGCGTACGAAGCGCCGCGATGCGGGAACGGATGTTGCGCCGGTCCAGCTCCAGCTTGGTCTCACCGGCGCCGCGGACATGAAGGCCCGCTCCGCCGCCCTGACGGGACATGGACGCGCCAACGCCTGACAAGCGGGACAAGCGGTATTTAAGCTGAGCCATCTCGACCTGCAGCTGGCCTTCCCGGGTCTTGGCCCGGGCAGCAAAGATCTCCAGGATCAAAGAAGTGCGGTCCAGCACCTGGCATCCCAGGTAATCTCCGATATTCTTCAGCTGGGCGGGAGACAGTTCATCATCCGCAATGACGCCGTCAGCCTTGGTCTCTTCGACCAGGTCTTTCAATTCCTCCAGCTTGCCCTTGCCAAAATAGGTTTTGGAGACAGGCTGATCCAGAGGCTGGATCAAGCGTCCCGCCTCCTGTCCGCCCGCTGTTTCCAGCAGCTGGGCCAGTTCGCTTAAGGACGTTTCCGCAGGCAGCGGTCCGCGTCCGGTCTCGATCGCGATCAATATGAACTGTTTGACCTTTTCTTCTGTTTCTACCAAACGAAAGCTCCTTCTATTTCAGTTCTTCCTGGATCCAGGTCCAGGTATCTTCTTTTTCCAGTCCGCTCTTCCAGCAGCCCACGCCGGCCAGCTGGTATTCTTTGGCCATAGCCGCCCTCTGTCTGATGGACTTTTCATTTTCGATCCAAATTTCTTCCAGGACACCGTCTACGGTCCGGGAAACATAGTCCTGCCCGGTGACGCTGTCATATTCCGGCTTCAGCTTATTCTCTTCGAGATAGGTCTCCACCTTGTTCATGCTCCAGGCCTCACTGGTCGTTTCCCCGGACTCTTCCACATACCAGATACGCGTGTAGAACGGGATGCCGAGAATAAGATGGTCACTGTCCGTCATTTCCAGCATGCTCATGATGGCTAGCTTCGTAAACTCCATGGAAGAGACGCTTCCCGCTTCTCCGCCGCCATAATGCTCATCATACGCCATGACGATGCTGTAATCCACCGCGCGGGCTAATAGATCCCGGCGGTAATAGTAGGACCAGGCCTGCGGAGGCGACACATCGATGCTGAGGATGCATCCCATAGGCCGCAGCACAGCCGCCGCTTCCCGGACGAATTCCACATAATACGGCGCCGTTTCTTTGGACAAGGTCTCAAAATCGATGTTGAATCCATCCAGTCCCAAAGTCTCATATTGTTCCACGAGATACTGGATAAGCTGGTCCCGGCCTTCTTCCGTTTGAATGGCCTTCAGCGCTCTTTCGTTATATCCCTCGTTGCCGACCAGAGCCCAGACCTGGCAGCCATGATCATGGGCGAACGTGACCCATTCTTCATTGACATAGCTTTGGATCTGGCCTTCTTCATCCAGCGTATACCACGTGGGTGACCAGACATTGGCAACGCCTTCGCTTCTTTGCGCGGAGGCTGTTTTTTCCTCATTGAAAAGAGAGCTGTAATCCTGATACCAGCTTAATACGATCGGCGCTTCCGGGTATTCGGCCGGAAGTTCCGGTTCCGGCTCTTCTTCCCGTTCCTTGGCGTGCAGGCGGATCTCAAGGTCGCTTACTTCTTCTACGGTAAAGGAAAACAGTTCAGCCGCTTCATCCAGACGGATGTAGAGTTCTCCCATGATATCCTGCGTCGGATACTCACCAAGATCTAGCACCTGCTTGCCCTTGGCCAGCGTGGTATGG
Organism: uncultured Eubacteriales bacterium; assembly: GCA_900316145.1. GTDB lineage: Bacteria > Bacillota > Clostridia > Lachnospirales > Bianqueaceae > RUG159. The sequence continues at coordinate 10,681 of ONBQ01000038.1, read as the reverse complement.
AAGATCTTCCCTTCATTCGTATCAAAGAAGAGTTCATCCTCCATATAATAGGCGTTGAGCGTAGACACGTTGACGTACAGGCCATCCTCGCCCTCCCAGTACGCGATCTCCCGCTCCGGATGTTCCTCACTGTAGATCTTAAGGATCTCGATCACAGACTCTTCTTCCTCTTCAGAGGTCCCGCCGGAAATGGCGCTTCTTGAAGCTGACCTGGGCCACTTGATGATCCAAAGCGCGGCCGCCAGGAAAGACACCGCGATGATCAGGATCACGATGCTGGCTTTGGCAGAGATCTTCGCCGTTTTCAGCCGCTTTTTTAAAGCTTTTAAAGATTTACGTTTCTTGGGTTTTTTAGACATATGTACCCCTTTCCAGGCAACATTCTAATGATAACAAACGCGCCCTTTATTGTCAAGTTGCCGAAATTATAGTATAATAAGAGTTCTAAGGGAGGTGAGAACTATGTTTGATATCCAGGAAGAACTTCGTCGGCTGCCTACCAGCCCGGGCGTCTATATCATGAAAGAAGGCGATACGATCCTGTATGTGGGAAAGGCCATCAATCTCAAGAACCGGGTCCGGCAGTACTTTCAGAGTCAGCGCGGCAAGAGCCCTAAGATCCGCAAAATGATCAGCCGCATCGAGTACTTTGAATACATCGTCACAGCTTCTGAACTGGAAGCGCTGGTGCTGGAAAACCAGCTGATCAAACAGAATCATCCGCCCTACAACACCATGCTGCAGGATGACAAGCAGTATCCTTACATCAAGGTCACAGTAGACGAGGTCTATCCCCGCATCTTCGTCACACGGCGCGTTCTGAGGGATAATGCCCGCTACTTCGGTCCTTACACCAATGTCAGCGCCATGCGTGAAACGCTGGACATGCTCAAGAATATATACAGCCTGCGCCACTGCAACCGCCGTCTTCCGGAAGATATCGGCAAAGAAAGGCCTTGCCTCAATTATCATATCGGGCAGTGCATGGGGCCCTGCACCGGCAAGGTAACGCCGGAGGAATACCGCAAGTCCGTAGACCTGGCGCTGGAGCTTCTGAACGGTCATTATCAACTCGTCACGGATGATATCAAAGAAAAGATGCTGGCCGCTTCCGAAGCACTGGATTTCGAGCAGGCAGCCATTTACCGGGACCAGATCGAGAACCTTAAAAAACTGGGCCAGAAGCAGCGTATCGACCACGCCGGTACGGAGGATGACCGGGATGTCATCGCCCTGGCCATGACCGAGGATTCCGCCATGGTGCAGACATTCTTCATCCGTGGCGGCAAGCTCATAGGCCGGGAACATTTTCTCATGGAAGGCGCGGATGTGGAAATGCCGTCCGAGATCCTGGCCGCTTTTATTCAGCAGTTTTACAGCGGTACCCCCTATGTTCCCAAAGAACTGCTGGTCTCTGTCGAGCCGGATGATAAAGAGACCCTGGAAGACTGGCTTTCCGTACAAAAAGAAAGCCGCGTACACATCATGGTGCCGCAGCGTGGTGAGAAATCCCATTTGATGAAACTGGCCATGCAGAACGCAGAGATCACCCTGAACCAGTTCGCGGAAAAGCTCAAGGCGGATGAACTCCGGACCCACGGCGCCCTGATGCAGCTGGTGGATTGCCTGGGACTGGATGAAGATGAGTTCCCGGAGCGCATCGAGGCCTATGATATTTCCAACACCTTCGGTTTTCAGTCCGTCGGCTCCATGGTCGTATATGAAAACGGTCGTCCCAAGAACAGCGATTATCGTAAATTCCGCATACAGACCGTGCAAGGCGCCAATGATTACGCCAGCATGGAGGAAGTCCTGACCCGTCGTTTTAAGCATGCCTTCGATGAGATGCGCAAAATGAACGCGGAGGATCTGGACGCGTCCCTTGGCAAGTTCACCCGCCTCCCCAACCTGATCCTGATGGATGGCGGCCGCGGGCAGATCCAGATCTGCGAAGATGTCCTGAGCCGCTTCCACCTCGACATTCCCGTTGCCGGTATGGTCAAGGATGACCGCCACCGCACCCGGGGCCTGATCTACAAAGATATCGAATATTCTCTGGAAACCTATCATGAAGCCTTGATGCTGGTGACCCGGATCCAGGATGAAGCGCACCGCTTCGCCATCACCTATCATAAGAAGCTGCGCGGGGATAACCAGGTGGCCTCCATTCTGGACCGCATCGAACACATCGGCCCGACCCGCCGCAAGGACCTGCTGCAGACCTTCGGTTCGATCGATAAGATCCGGCAGCTGTCCGAGGAAGAACTTCTAGAGGCGAAAACCATCAACAAACAGGCCGCCGAATCCATCTATCGCTTTTTCCATGATCCTTCCCGGAATGAAACGCTGTCAGAAGAGGATGTTTGAAATACCATTGAATTATACGTTAAAATGGTGTAAGATAATAAAAAAAGAAGGAGGATCGATCCATGTTCGAAACATTGCGCTGTCTTGCTTTCTATATCAAAGAAATGATCCATTTCGGTCCGAAACGAAAAGCCTTAAAAGCCACTCAGAACGGGGATTATGTCCCTGGATATAAACTTGCCTGGAATATGGCCAAAAGATTAAACCTCTACACCGGTTCCCGCATCGTTTACCACGGTCTCGAAAACCTTCCGGAGGAAAAAGGTGTTCTGTTCGTCAGCAATCACGAGAGTATCTTTGATATTCCCGTGATCATGGAAGTGATGGATTCCCCCACTGCTTTCGTATCCAAAAAAGAATTGCGCAAGGTCCCCGGCGTTGGTCTCTGGATCCGCATGATCGGCGGTATCTTCATGGACCGCAAGGATCTGCGCCAGTCCATGCAAGCTATCCTCGATACCGGCGAGGTCATGAAGAAAGGCCTCAATATGGTCATCTTCCCGGAAGGCACCCGCAGCAAGGGCAAGGAACATCATGAGTTCAAAGCCGGCAGCCTGAAACCGGCCACCATGGCCAAGACCGCCATCGTTCCCGTCTTCATTGACGGAACGGCCAATATCTTCGAAGCCAACAAAGGCTTCAAGATCAAGCCGGCCGAAGTACAGGTCTACTTTGGCAAGCCGATCTCCGTCAAGGATCTGACGCGCGGTGAGCAGAAGGCGCTGGCCGCCAGTATCGAAGACATCGTTTTCAACCTGCCGAACATCACACCGTAACATGAGGAATGCACAAAGGAGTTGCCGCAATACAGTGGCAACTCCTTTTTTGATGATATGAGGAAGGTCCTTATTCTCAGAAAGCTTCCAGTGCGAACAAGCCGCACTCTTCGCCCCATCCTTGAATGATCTTCAGGCGGATCCCGGTGTAGGTACCGGAAACCACATGCTTTTTCAGCCTTTGATGATTCTCTTCTTCATAAACCAGCAGTTCTTCTCCCTCCGGCCCCAGGCCATAGATCGCGTAAGTCCTGGGAAGCGTCTTCGGCACGCAGGCTTCCGGCCAGCCCAGCGGGCGGTTGTGGATCATGTTGCGGTTGAGGGTCCGGATGGGTTCCGGCTCGGTTTCACGGTCCAGGTCGCTGTCAAATACCAGGCGTACTTGTGAGATCAAGGCTGGCTGATCAAAAATCAAGTCGATCTCCTCACCTTTCTTAAGCCGGATGCCATGATAGCTCTGTTCATCCGGGCGGTCCTGCCCGTCCCGGAGGGCGTCCAGTTCCTCTTCTGACCTTCCTGGCAGCCTGTACTGCCCGCGAAGCGTCAATTCTGATACGGGCCGTCTTCTGAACGGCAGCCAGCAGTCATCGTCCATCAGCTGCTCCTGCAGGGTCCGGATATGGCGCTCATAGACTCCTCTTGGGGACTCGTTTTCCCGGATCGCGATGGAGGCCGCCGTGCCTGCCGCCTGCCCTAAGAGGGAGCAGGTTGCCATGACACGGGTCGAGCTCATGGCTGCGTGGGTGACAGAGATGTTGCGTCCGGCAAACATCAGGTTGTCTATGTTGCAGGAATACAGGCTGCGGTACGGGATCCCGTAAGGCGATGGCGCCGGATGAAAGATATTGGGCGGGTCCGAGGTCCTGAAGCCTCTCGGATCATGGTCATCCATGGTCCAGCCTCCATAGGCGATCAGGTCGTCAAAACGGCCTTCCGCGCGCACATCGTTCTGGGTCATGATATAATCGCCCACATAGCGGCGGCTTTCCCGCTTGCCCGGCAGCATGCCGACCCAGTCCAGATGCCAATAAAGGTTCTTCTCCTTTTGTGCCGGATCGTTCTTTAAATAATCCCAGATACCATAAGCGGTTTTAAGCAGTTCTTCCCTGAGCCACTCCGTGTCGTGGATGGTATCATACTCCCCGCCCAGTTCCAGGTACCAGAAGTTCTCTGTAGGCTGGGACATGTCAGGATGGCGGTGGGCCAGATCCTTCTCTGTGATGTGATAGGCCCATTTCGGCGGGATAAAAGCATTCGGGGTCTGCAACTGTCTGGCCTGGAGCATGCAGCTCATGCCCATCGTCTTGCGATCTTCGGTCTCCGGTTCGATGCTTTCGTCAAATTCTGAGCGGGCTTCTCTACCATGGCGATACATCGCGCCAGTAAGCGGCGCCAGGATACTGTCGCCGGAACAATCGATAAAGATCGTCGCTTCGACTTTGTGATAGGTCTGGGTCGTCATCTGCCAGCCTTTGACCCATTCGATCCGGCTTTCCTGCATGCCGGCATCGAGGCAGGAACAGTTAAGCAGCAGTTCTATCCCTTCCTGGTACTGCACGGCTTCGTATAAGATCCCATCCCAGACCGAATAATTCATGTCCGGATTGCGGTACAGGTTTTCAAGCTTCAATTCCTCGATGATGCCTGTCTCCGCATGGTGTTTGCCATGGGCACCACAAACCCACATTCTGACCTCGCTGGAAGCATTGCCGCCCGGCATAGGCCTATCCTGCATCAGGACCACCCTGGCCCCGTGCCTGGCCGCGGAGATCGCGGCGCACATGCCGGCCAGTCCTCCGCCTACGACGCAGAGATCCGTTTTATGCTCGATGGTCTGAAATACGCTCATGCTTCCTCTCCTTTCCCTAAAGGGATCCTGATGTTGAAGGTGTCATCATCCTCCGGATGGACGCGGACGGCGCAAAGCAAAAGCTTCGGGACTCCGTCCTCGATATAGAGCTGGGGCCGCTCCAGGTTTTCGACCGGCATTTTACAGGTGCCATAGTCGAGCACCCGGCTGTACGCCAGCGGATGTTCCGTTGGCTGCCAGTCTTTGCCATCCAATGAGGTGAACAAAGCCGTGCTGCCTTTCTCCGCTCCGGTAAAGTATCCCTGAAAATCCTTGACCAGAGCGTAGAACCGGTCTTTTTCATACCAGATGAAGGGATCCTCCACCGACCAGGCATGCTCTGGATTGGCCATGATGGCTTCATGATATTTCTGAAAGGGACCCAGCGGATGCGGCGCGGTGGCTGCCGCGCATACCACAGCCCCTCCTTTGGGCATCTCTCCGTATTTGGATACCGCCTTATAGACCATAAGGACCTTGCCGTCCGGCGTCACCGCGGCGGTGGGGTTCGACGTCATCAAAGAATCCACCCCTTCGGGCGAGATATCGATCACGGGCTCCTTCGCCTTTTGCCAGGGTCCTTCCGGATCCTTCGCCCATGCCACCGCGATGCGCTGATGATTGCGATGGTTCCAGAATTCCCCATTCCCGCTGTTGGCCATATGATAGAGGTAGAAGGTATCCCCATACCGGATGACCGTCGGATTATGCGCCACATCGTGATCCCAATCCTCCTCTTCTCCAAAGGGAAGGATCTTCCCGATCGGGGTAAACGCGCCGAGCAGGGAATCTGCTCTGGCGAGGGCGATCTCTGAATGACTGACCCAGCCTTCAAATCCGTATTCCTTTTTCCAGCGGGAATAGGCCAGATAATACCGATCCTGATAGCGGAACATACTGCCGCACCAGACATAATAGCCCTCTTTCCGAAACTCCAGTTCCTTCGAAACGGGTCTCATAAGATCAGAAAACCGGAACATGACCAGGGGTCTCCTTTCTGTCAGCCTGTAGAATAAGCAAAAAAGCGCTGACCGGAAATGATGTTTCGTTTCCGATCAACGCTTATATTTTTTAGCCGATAGCCTCTGCGGCTTTTTTCAGTCTGTCGATGACTCTGTCCTTGCCCAGAAGCTTCATAACGACTTCCAGTTCCGGAGAGTTGTCGCGGCCCGTCACGGCTACGCGCAGCATGGTAGAAAGATCCGCCACATTGCCCTTAAAGGCTTCCGGATCCTGCTTGTATTCCTTCATGTTGGCCGTATAACCGTACTTCGGGCACATGTTCTTGACACGCTCGAACCAGGCCTGAGCATCCTCTGTTTCGTCATACTGACCGGCATAGTCCAGCAGGATGTCACGGATGACGGCAGGATCTTTATCCGGCATGCGGGCATAATCCGGCGTGAAGAACTGGTCATAGAAGAAGCCGATATAGCCGCGGACATCCTTCCAGGAACCGATGTCCTTACGCGGTTTTTTGCCGCCGCGTCCAATAGCCAGGATGGCCTTGGCATAGTCCGGATCGTTGGCCAGAGCGTCCTTTAACTCCGGATCGAAATCCTGGGCCCACTTGATGACATAATCATAGACTTCATCTGCGCTCATGCGGGAGATGACGTTGCGGCTGACGTCTGCCAGCTTGTCGATATCGAACAAGGCGCCGGAACCGCTCATCTTCTTGGTGTTGAACGGGAAGGTGTTGCGATCCGCCATGGGGTTGGCCATGCGCCACTCTTCAAAGTTGGAATTGAGCAGGATCATAAGGTATTCCAGAACTGCGGGCACGGGAACACCGGCTTCATAGTAATAATCCAGCGCCAGTTCCGGGTCCTTGCGCTTGGAAAGCTTGCGCTTGGAACCGCCGTCCATCTTCATAAGCTGGGCGGTGTGGATATATTTAGGACGTTTCCAGCCCATGGTATCGAACAGCTGCAAATGGATGGGCAGCGTGGCCAGCCACTCCTCGCCGCGGACAACATGGGTGGTGCCCATCAGGTGATCATCGACCACGTGGGCAAAATGATAGGTCGGAATGCCATCCGACTTTAAAAGGACCACGTCCTGATCATTCTCCGGCATTTCCATCTTGCCCTTGACCAGGTCGGTATGATAGACCTTTTTGGACGGATCACCAGGAGACCGGAAGCGGATGACATAGGGGATGCCCGCTTCGACCTTTTCCTTGATCTGATCGAAGGTAAGCTTGCGGCCGACAGCATATTCGCCATAATAGCCGAAGTTCTCCTTGCGCTCTTCCTGCAGCTTGCGCATTTCAGCCAGTTCTTCCTCTGTACTGAAGTCCGGATACGCCAGGCCGCGCGCTACCAGATCCTTAGCAAAGGTCTGATAGATCTCCGCTCTTTGGCGCTGACGGTACGGGCCATAGATGCCGTTGTCCCCCTCCAGGGTCGCGCCTTCATCAAAAGGAAGGCCAAAACGCTGGAAGACTTCCAGAATGGTCTTGACACCGCCGGGCACTTCACGCTTCTGGTCAGTATCTTCGATGCGCAGGTAGAATACGCCGTCTGACTGATGGGCCAGGCGCTCGTCAACAAGTGCGCCATACAGGTTGCCCAGGTGCATGAAGCCGGTCGGGCTGGGAGCCATACGGGTGACCTTGGCTCCTTCTTTCAGATCTCTGGCCGGGTAACGGGCCTCGATCTGATCCGGCGTCGTGGTGATGTGGGGGAACAGATATGCTGCTAAAGCCTGATAGTCCATTGGTTTATTCTTCTTTCTCTTTTTTCTTGAAACTGAATTTGTTTTCTTTTCCGTGTATGAGACGGTCGATATTGGCATGATGGCGTATGAGCGCCGATACCATGATAAAAGCAGCGAGCAGGATGACTTCGGTACCGTGTGGCTTACCTGCATAGAAGAAGCAGGAGGCGATAAAGGCGACTGTCATGGCCGTCATGGAAGCCAGAGATACATACTTGGTGGCGATCAGGAGCGGGATCGATGTAATGAACCCAAAGAAAAAGACTCGCAGATCGATCGCCAGCCAGATCCCGATGGATGTGGCTATGCCCTTGCCCCCTTTAAACTTCAGATAGAAGGGGTAATTGTGACCAAGGATCGCGCCGATCCCGGCCCACATGCGCAGGTGGGTAAACTCAAAGCTAAAGCCATAGATCCAGCCCGCGATGCACACGGCCAGAATTCCTTTGAGCATATCCAGGACCAGTGTCACAACACCGGCATTTGCGCCGAAGACACGGGCCATATTGGTGGTTCCGGCGTTACCGCTGCCATATTTGCGGATATCTTTCCGATAATGAAAAACGCTGATCATCCAGGCTGTCTGAATGCAGCCCAATGCATATCCGATCAGTAAACAGATCAAACGCTCTTTCATCAGAAACCTCCTGTCGGTTTACTTCGTTTCCTTTTCTCCCCGCTCACGAATGATAAATCGGACCGGGGTCCCTTTGAACCCAAACGCGTCACGCAGACGATTTTCCAGATAACGCTTGTAGGAGAAATGCATAAGTTCGGCATCATTGACGAACAGAACGAACGTAGGCGGTTTGACGGAGACCTGCGTCATATAGAAGATCTTCAGCCTCTTTCCTTTATCTGACGGCGGCTGGAACATGGCCATGGCATCATACAGGATATCATTCAGGACACCGGTCTGCACACGCAGGGTCTGGTTCTCGGCGACCATGTCGATCATCTCAAAGACCTGATCCACGCGCTGGCCGGTCTTCGCGGAGATAAAGATCTTCTGCGCATAGGGCATGAAGGACAACGTGGCATCGATATCATGCAGGTACTGATACATGGTCTTGTCATCCTTTTCGATGGCGTCCCACTTATTGACCGCGATGATCACGCCCTTGCCGTTATCATGGGCAATACCCGCGATCTTGGCATCCTGCTCCGTCACGCCTTCCGTGGCATCGATCATAACGATGGCGATATCACACCGCTCTACGGCCGTTACGGCTCGCAGCACGGAATAATGCTCGACTGCTTCTTTGACCTTGGACTGGCGGCGGATACCAGCGGTGTCGATAAATATATACTCTTTCTCACCAAAGGTGACACGGGTGTCGATGGCATCACGGGTGGTGCCGGCCATGTCGCTGACGATGACACGCTCCTCACCCAGCAGGCGGTTGACCAGAGAGGACTTGCCGGCGTTGGGCTTGCCGATGACGGCGATGCGCAGGGTCTCATCCTCCTCTTCCACCTCTTCTTCCTCCGGGAAGTAGGATACGACGGCATCCAGCATATCTCCCACGCCTTGCATCTGCTCGGCGGAGATGGCGAACGGATCTCCCAGACCCAGTTCATAAAACTCATAGATCGCGGAGATATCCCGCATATTATCCAGCTTGTTGACGGCGATGACGACCGGCTTTTTGGAACGGCGCAGCATCAGACCCACTTCCGCGTCCGCATCCGTCATACCGGTGCGTCCGTCTGTTACAAAAATGATGACATCCGCGGTTTCGATGGCATTGAGCGCCTGATCCCGCATATATTGAAGAAGCTGATTGTCGGTCTTGGGTTCGATACCACCGGTATCGATGATCGTAAAAGGACGGCCCAGCCACTCGGTTTCCGCATAGATGCGGTCTCGGGTGACACCCGGCGTATCTTTCACGATCGAGACTCTTTTTCCAGCCAGGCGGTTGACCAAAGTGGATTTACCCACATTGGGACGGCCGACGATGGCAACGATCGGTTTCAAATTCATTCCTCCTAAGTGATAAACGGCTATTCGTAAACAAAAAGCCTTACATCTATTTTACTATAACGCGGTCTTTCTGTAAAGTCCCACGCATTTTACATTTTAGCAAAGCTCCAGGAAAGCGGCCTGGATGCCGCGCTTGTTGCCCTCGAACCGGTGGGAGTGATAATAGTCCGGGTGGCACTTGGTGCAGATATCGGTGACGGTGATATGCTGCGGGCTGACGCCGCATTCGATGAGGGCCGCTTCATTGGCCTCCCACAGATCGATATACCGCTTCTCCTCCTGAGCAGCCGGCAGGATGATGGTGCTGGCCCATCCGGCAAATGCCTTGCGGAAGGGTTCATAGACATCCTTGCCTACTTCAAAACAGCAAGGCCCGATGGAAGGACCGATCCCGACCAGAATATCTGCCGGGTCACAATCGAAATCGTCTTTCATCATTTCGATCATGTTGGCGCCGATGCGGTACAAGGTGCCGCGCCAGCCGGCGTGAGCCAGTCCGATGACTTCCCGCACCGGATCCAGAAAAAACAACGGGACACAGTCCGCGTGAAAGGTGACGAGCGCCACATGCTTCTTGTCCGTGATCAAACCATCGACCGCCTCGACCATAGGCTCTTTCAGAATGCCGCTGCCACGGTACTGCTGATCGACATAAAGAATGCGGGTCCCGTGCACCTGATCGGAAAAGACCATGTCTCCGATATAGATGCCCGTAGCCTGGCTCATTCGTTGAAAGTTCTCCATGACGGCCGAGGGATCATCCCCCCGCTTTAAGCTCAGGTTCATAGATGAAAACCATCCCTGGCTTACGCCGCCCCGACGGGTCGAGAAGGCATGATGCACCTTGCCCGTGCGGTCAAATGAGGGAAATGTGGTATAGAACAGATTACCCTCTTCATGTATCGTTAATGTCTTGCTTCCCAAACTCATAGTGTATTATCCATTCCACGCGAACGCGTTCTCGATATGACAGATCTTCCC
>ONBQ01000037.1 GCA_900316145.1 uncultured Eubacteriales bacterium | reverse complement strand
GCTCAGCGATTCTCCGACGAAGTTCTTCTTCCTCCGTACGTGGTTCCTGATTTATGACTCGTTTTCCTCTGCGGTCTTCCAGGCCAGTCTCTCCGAGTTCTTTATACTTCTTCGTCCAGGTATAGACCTGCTGATAACTGACCTGATACCGGATCGCGGTCTCTCCGTAGTTTTCCCCGCTTTCGATACAGGCTCGGGCAATCTCGATTCGTTCCTGCTGGGTCGTTTGACGTGTTTTCATGCGGCTGCCTCCACTCATCTTATGTTTGAAGTCCTTGCCGCTATTATACACCTTTATCCATTCGCGCAACTGTGATTTTGAGCGAAGTTTATATTTTTTTGATATATCCAGCAAGCTTCCCTGACCCGAAAGATAATCAGTTATTGCTTGTAGTTTCAGCTCTGAAGAATAAACTCGATTCTTTTCTGTTTGAAGGAAAGCAGTTGGGCCTTCAACGTTATAACGGCTGACCCATTCACGTATAGTTGTCCAGTTAACGCCAAGTTCCATCGCGAGTTGACAAAAACTTTTTCCTTCTAACAAATATTCCTGAACGACTTTGACCTTCTCTTCAGAAGTTACTTTGACTCTATGTGGCATAGAAAAACTCCCTTCATGAGGACAGTTTATTTTTCACTGTCTCTCATAAAGGGAGCATATCAAAGGAACAGGGGGCTTTATTCGTATAAGGATGGTACAGATCAGATGATGTACTGCTGAACGCTTTCCGGAAGTTCTTCTTTATCAGCGCAGACACTGATGATGAAGTCAACATGGTTGGTCTCGGAAACGTTTTCGATCTTATGGATGAGGGTATCGACACGATTGGCATCGATCTTGGCGTTCTTCAGCAGACCATCGATGAAGATGGTTTTGATGTCATAGTCCTGAGAGAGGATACCGCAGACAAAGCCGAAGAATTCACGGTTGGAATCTAAAGGATAGTCATCCGCGTTGATAAGACGGATGTTGTAGCTTAAATTGTGCATGTGGCTGTGATCGATATCGACGTAAACGATATGACCATCGGTGATCTTCATCATGCTGTTAGCCATATCAATGAGGTTTTTGGTTTTGCCGGTACCTTCACGGCCTGCGATAATCTGGATCATAGAATGATACCTCCTATGTTATAGTACTTGATATTCCTTTATTCGACATCGGTTGAGGTTTTCCTTTTATTTTTTCAAAAATCTTGAAAAAGACGACGGCTGTTCAAAAGCGGCATGAAAGTGTTGCATTCATTATGGGTTTGCGATATAATTAACTATGTATGACATCTTGAGAACCAGGATATCATTCAGCTGGTTTCAGTTGGATCAAGGTCATGAGAAAGGGGGAACTCCCTATGAAACGACAAGATTATATCACTTGGGATGAGTACTTTATGGGTCTTTCCATTCTGACCGGTATGCGCAGCAAAGACCCGAACACGCAGGTCGGCGCATGCATCGTCAGCCCTGAGCACCGTATCTTATCCATGGGATATAACGGAATGCCTACCGGATGCAGCGATGATGAACTGCCTTGGGACCGTGAAGCAGATGATCCGCTCAACACCAAGTATCTTTATGTCTGTCATGCTGAGCTGAACGCGATCCTCAATAATGGGGGCGGTTCTATCCGCGGGTCCAGTATTTACGTTTCATTGTTCCCTTGCAGCAATTGCGCGAAGGCTATTATTCAGGCCGGGATCAAAGAAGTCGTGTACCGGGAAGATAAGTATGCCGATACGACTGATGTCAAGGCCTCCAAGCGCATGCTGAGCATGGCCGGCGTCCGTATGCGCCAGCTGCCGCTTTCGAATAAACATATAGAATTCGAAGTCTGATCGATCGTACTTGCAGAGAACATCTCCTCATCAAAAAAGAAAGGATGAGTGAGATGGAAACACGTTTGACCATGAAACAATTGCCGGAGTCCGAGCGTCCGTATGAAAAGATGGAGAAGTTCGGAGCCGGAGCCTTGTCAGATGCCGAGCTGCTGTCAGTGATCCTGCGCAGCGGCACTCCTAAAGAGAAGGTATCGGATATCGCACTAAGAGTCCTGCATTACGCGGGAGAGCATTCAGAACTGCCAGGCCTGGCTGCCTTGTTCAGCCTGTCTCCGGCGCAGCTTTGTCAGATCCCCGGGATCGGACGGGTCAAGTCTTTGCAGATCGGAGCGGTATTGGAGATCGCCTCACGGCTGCAAAGCGCGTCCCGTATTTCTGTTATGCAGGCACAGGACCCGCAAAGCGTTGCGGAGGTCTATATGCCGGCTATGCGGTATCTGCGTACCGAGCAGATCCGCGTTATGTGTTTGAATCACCACCACCAGCTTATTTTTGAAGAAAAGATGGACCTGGGCCAAATGGCGGAAGCGTTCCTTCCGGAACAGCACATTCTAAAAACCGCCCTGGAGCATCATACATCCGGGTTGATCTTGCTTCATAACCATCCGGGCGGCGACCCGGAACCCAGCCAGGCCGATGTTTCCGCAACGTCCCGTCTTGCGCTTTCTTTACGCACGATAGGGATCCGTTTGCTGGATCATATCATCATTGGAGATGGTACGTTCTATTCCATGATGGAGCAGGGCCTGCTTTCGACCGATATATAAAAAGGAGCAACCAACGTGATAGGAGCCAAAGATTTTGGAATCGATCTGGGAACCGATTATATCCGCATGTACATACCGGGCAGCAATATAGTGACTGAGCCGGATCTTGTTGTGTACCATCGCGGTACGGATCAGATCGCAGCGATCGGCCAGAAGGCGGAAAGGCTGCTCAAAAGCGATGCTGAACGGTATGTCCAATATGAATTAAAAGACCGGGGTGAGATCCATGATTATTCCACGACCAAAGATACCCTTAGTCTTTTGATCCGGGAGAATCAACGTTTCAGCTTTCTTTTGCATCCGGATCTTTTGATGGCGATACCGCATGGAAGCTCCGTTATCGAAAGAAAAGCCATCCGGGATCTTTGTGTCCAGTCCGGCTTTAATGAAAAAGGTCTTTATTTTATCGATGAGCTGCTGGCTTCCGCCATCGGCGCGGGTCTGAACGTTACAGACGCAGTCGGCTGCATGATCATCAACATTGGAGCGGGCAATACCCAGGCCGGTGTCTTTTCTCTGGGCGGGCTCGTCAGTTCCGGATCCCTTCACATCGGCGGAAGGGATCTGGATCGTCTGATCGTGGATCATGTGCGGAAAAACTACGGGATCATGATCGATATTTCCGCCGCGGAAAAGGCCAAGATGCAGATCGGAAGCGTGCTTCCCCATGATATGGGTGAGGTCGATCAGATGTCGGTCGAAGGGCGCAATGTCCGTACCGGTCTTCCGGATTCGGTGGTTATCACCACTGCTGAAATGCGGGAAGCGATCGAACCGGCTGTAGCTGATATGCTGGATTGTATCGGCGGTGTTTTGGAGGACACCCCTCCGGAGATCGCGGCCGACTTGCTGGAGTCCGGCATTACCGCGTGCGGCGGCGGAATCAAGATGAAGGGACTGAAGGAACTTTTGCAGGAGCGCACCGGCCTTACGATCCATGAGGCTGACCGGGCCCAGGAGGCCGTGATCCGCGGAGTGCAGAAGGTCATGCAGGATCCTTCCGCCTGGACAGGTATCTATTCAGAACTGCTTCAATAAATACAGGAAAATTCCATGAAAAAAATACATAGAACGAAACTTAAGTGGCGCAGCAGGCTGTTGCCGGGCACGACGCCGCTTCAGAACATACAGGACCGGGTCCCGCTCAAGGTCACGACCCGTCACAGGCTTCTGATAGCCGGGCTCTTCTGCCTGCTGTGCCTGTTTATCACGATCATCCTGGGACAATCGATCGAACCGTTCCACACTTTTTACGGTAGTGTTGCCAAGCCTTTCCAGAACGCCTATCTGAAGGTGGAGGATTTTCTTTCCGATACCTGGGCCACCGCCAAGCGTCTCAGGTCCCTGGAAGAAGAAAACCGCAGGCTTACGGAAGAGCTGGAATACTATGTTTATGAAAATACGACCCTGAAAACAGAAGTCGTCCAAAGCGAGGAGATCCAGGCGTTGTATGATCTGGATCACTATTACGAAGCGTATCCCAAGACCGGAGCGCAGATCGTTGGACTTTCCGCCAATAACTGGTATGAAACGCTGATCATCGATAAAGGTTCGAATGACGGGATCGCAAAAGATATGCCGGTCCTGGTTTCCGGCGGCCTTCTGGGGCGTATCACGCACGTTTATGAGAACTATTCCGAGATCACGACCTTGATCGACGCGGACAGTAATGTCTTCGGCGAGATCAATCGACTGAGCCGCAGCACGGTCAATGTGCAGGGCCGTGATGATCTGGAAAAAGAAAAAATGTGTGTCATTGAATACGATCCGCTGGAAGTCGATATGGTCGTTGGAGATGAGATCGTTACCTCGGCATTGGGTGATATTTACCCGCCGGGCATTCTGATCGGTACCGTGACCGAAATCGTTGAGGGGGAGAATGGCTTAAGCAACACCGCTTATGTCATGCCCAAGGCGGATACGAAGGGCCTCAGCTATGTTCTGATCATCACTGAACTCTGGAAAGATGATATGGAGGCGGAACTGGAAGAGGGTATGACCCCATGAAAAAGCTTTTGATCCTTCTGTTTGCCTTTGTCTGTGTGATCCTGGAGTCCACATTGTTCGTACGCCTTCGCATCGGCGGCATCATTCCCAACCTGACGCTGATCGTTGTCGTCAGCATCGCGCTGGCGGAAGGTAATGGCTGGGGCCGCGGCATAGGTTTCTTTATGGGTCTTACCCATGATGTTTTGTTTTCTCATCGGATCGGGTACTTTGCCCTGATGTATTATCTGTTGGGTCATCTGTGCGGATATGGCCATCGTATCCTTCGCAGAGGCAACCTTCTGATCCCGCTGCTTCTGACGATCCTTGCGGATTTCGTTTACGGGTTCGCCAATTACTTTTTCCTGGCTTTCCTGCACGGCCGCACGGATCCTTCTCTGTATTTCCATCAGATCATTCTGCCGGAAGCAGCCTATACTTCTTTGTTTATACTACCAATCTATGCCTTCACCACATGGGCGGCGGGTCTGTTGTCCCGGATCCATGTAAAAGACGTGATCACGCATAGATTCCATGGTGGCGAAAGGATCGAACCTTGAAAAAATTTCTTTCTTCCATCCGTTCACTTTTCGGAGATCGCCCATTATGGACGGTCATCGTGGTGGGGATGGCTTTTGTGATCCTGATCCGCAATCTCTATACCATGCAGATCCTCAATACGCAAGAATATGAAGAGCGGATCTATGAAGATCAGGCAGAAGAGTATGAGGTCCTGGGCGTGCGTGGCAACATCTATGATTGCTACGGGCGTGAGCTGGCTGTCAATGTCACCTCATATTCTTTGTACTATAAACCGGATACCGTAAATCCGGAGCTAAACGATACATTGCTTTCCTTGATGGATGTCCTGGCTCAAAGCGGAGAAGAGCTGGCCATTCGGGACGTGCTTCCCATCGACTATAATGCCAACTCCGGTTTTTTCTATACAGACCGATTTGCCAATCCCAACGGAACGGCCCGCCTTAATTTCCTGGCGGAGATCTTTGGAACCAAGCGTGCTGATCTGACCGAAGAGCAGAAAAGAACGACGGCGGAGCAGGCGTATCAGCAAATGAGAGATGAGACGTTCAGCATTGACGAGTCTTTGCCGCTGGAAACGGTCCTTCGCCTGGAGGAAGTCCGGTATGCTTTGTTCCAGTATCGCTGGACTCCGGAAGAACCCGTGCTGATCGCTGAAAATATTTCTGACCGCACGCAGGCTGTCGTGCTGGAGCAGTCTGACAAGTATAAGGGTTTTTATGTCGAAACGGTATACTCGCGCACCTATCCGCAGGGTGAGATCTTTGCGCATATCGTTGGCTATACAGGCCATATCAATGAGGCAGAACTGGAAGCTTATGCGGAGAAAGGGTATACGGAAACGGACCGGATCGGCAAGACCGGCCTGGAAGCCTCTTTTGAAGATACCCTGCGCGGCAAAAACGGCACTGTCAAAGTGACCTATTCCGGCCGCACCGGAGAACGTCTTTCTGAACAGACCATTTCCGAAGCCACCCGTGGTCAGGATCTGATCCTGACGATCGACGCGGATTTTCAGCGTGAATGTTATAATATACTGTATCAGCATCTAAAACTGCTCCTGCTCGATAAGATCACAGGGACCTCGGAAGATAACAATAAGGCTTATTCCGCCGATGATATCGTGGCCGCGTTGCTGCTGAACGGTTTCTTTGATACATCCCTCATTCAGGAAAGTACTTTGCCGGATGCGAGACGCTACACGGAAGCGTTTAATCAGGAAGCAGACACCGCCTTGCAAACGATCGTGGATACTTTGATCCATTCCGATACTTTGATCGCGGATTACAGCGATGAAATGATCGATTATTTCTCCCTCGTTATTTCCTACCTGCGCGAGAATGATTATCTTTCCACTGACTACCGCAATGATGAAGAGCGTGTTTATGTTCGTTACGTCAGCGGCTTGACGACCGCCTACGAATTTCTGGAATACTGCTATAATGGCGGCTATTTCAAGCTGGAAGAATTCGGCCTGGATCCTTTCTCTACAGCAGAAGAGGGCCTTCCGGTCATTCTGCAGACTACGGTGGAAGCCCTTCGGCATAATCGCCAGTATGAACAGATGGTCTTCACCAATGTTTTGCGCAAAGATCTGTTCAATATGCGAGACTTCATCCTGCTGTGCTATGATCTGGGCTTCTTAAGCAACGAAGATGGATCTCGTGAAATGTTCAGCAATGATGAGATCGATCTGCTGAATCTCCTGCGTATGAAGATCCGTCAGGATGAGATCACGCCCGGAGATATCAATCTCGATCCTTCTTCTGGTTCCATGATCGTTACAGACTGTGATACCGGCAAGGTGAGGGCGATCGTCAGCTATCCGTCTTATGATACGAATCAGTTTTTGAATAGCTATGAGTATTATGAAAAAGTGACCTCGGACCGTTCCAGCCCCATGTTGTTCCGCGCGTTGCAGGAGACCCGTGCACCGGGTTCCACCTTCAAGATGTGCACTTCCTCCGCGGGACTGGAACTTGGATACATCGATCTGAATACCTTTGTGTATGACAATTATGCCTACGAAAACGTAAACAGCGTGGCGAAACCCACCTGTTGGAGCAAGATATCCCATGGTTCGGTCAATGTTATAGGTGCCCTTGAAGTCTCCTGCAACTACTTCTTCTATGATGTCGGATATCGTCTTTGTGATCCGGCTCCAGATGGTTCCTTCAATGACAATGTGGGTCTCGAAAAACTGAAATATTATGCGTTGACTTTAGGACTCGGCACCAAAACGGGCATCGAGCTTCCTGAGGCGGAACCTCTGATCTCCACACAGGACGCGGTCCGTTCTGCCATCGGACAGGGCAGTCATGGTTATACTGTAGCCAATATCAACCGGTATACCAATACCATTGCCAATGGCGGAGATGTGTGTGACCTGTACCTTGTCGATCATATCCAGAATTCGGATGGCACGGTCACCTACCGAAAGGATACGACGCCGGTCTCAAAGGCGGATGTAACAGAAGAACACCTTGATATCATCAAAGAAGGCATGCGCCTGGTCAACACGGAAACATCCAAGGATGATCTGGAGATCCTGGATATCATGGGCATGAAGACCGCGGGCAAGACCGGTACGGCCGAGGAATCCTATCTGCATCCGGAACACGCCTGGTATACCGGGTATACCAATTTTGATGATCCGGAAGTTTCGATCACGATCGTTATTCCCTATGGCAATGGCTCTGATAAGTGTCTGCCGATCTTCAAAGATCTGGTAGAGGCATATTATATGCTGGAAGAGCCGGAAATGGAAGAAGAATGATCTTACAGAAAAAGTTCAATTATAGTATTGCAAAAGGAGGGGAAATTCGAGTATACTATGTTTGATAAAAATAACCTTCGCGGTATCGATCTCCTCCTGCTGTTTCTGATCAGCGCTTTAACGTTTATCGGTATCGTGATGATCGGGAGTGCCCATCATTGGGTCCTGGATCAAGAGCATTTTTATCTGGATCCTCTCATGAAGCGTCAGATCCTGGGTTATGTCATTGGAATGTTCGTCATCCTATTCATCCTGCTGCTCAATTATGACGCATTAAAGCTGATCATCGTTCCTGCGTATTTCGGTGTTCTGTTTCTGTTGGTGATCGTCTTGTTTATCGGCGTCGGCAGTGAAGCAGAGGGGGATGATGTCAGACGCTGGATCCAGCTTCCGGCTGGTTTTACCATTCAGCCTTCTGAGTTCGCCAAGATCGCACTCATCCTTATCATGGCGTGGTTTCTGAATATATATCAGGACCGGGTCAATCATATCCTGATCTTGCTGGTTCTGGCGGGGATCCTGGGCGTTCCGCTGTTCCTGATCTATAAGGAGCCGGATCTGTCCACTTCTATCGTAGTTGTTTCCATCGGTTTTTTCCTGCTGTTCAACGCAAAGTTAAAATGGCGCTGGATCATTCCGATCGTCATTGTGGGTGTGCTTGTCGTCTTTCTCGTCTATCGGGATGCTATGAGTGAAACGCCTCGTATCCTGGGCAAGTATCAGGTATTGCGTATCCGCGCCTGGCAGGACCCGGAAGCGTATCAGCTGGAAGATGCCTATCAGACGATCAAATCTACAGCGGCTATAGGATCCGGCGGTTTGACCGGAGTTGGATTGTTTCAGAACAGCGGTACCGTTCCGGTTGCCACCACGGATTTTATCTTCTGCATCATAGGAGAAGAATTAGGTTTTATCGGCGCCATATCCGTTATCGGACTGCAGTTATTGATCTTTGTCCGCATCCTTTTCATTGGAAGGCAGGCCAAGGATCTGTTCGGACAGCTGGTCTGCACCGGCGTCGCGGTATCATTTATCATTCAATCAGCTATCCATATCGGTGTATGTACGGGCACATTGCCCAACACAGGTATTCCATTGCCATTCGTAAGCTATGGTATGAGTTCTTTGATCTCCAGCATGATCGGTATTGGTCTTGTTTTAAAGATCAATGCTGAATCCAAACTTGACTTTTAAGGACCTCAAATCGAGAGGAGGCACCATGAACATCGGTCTGATCGCGCATGACAACAAAAAGAAGCTGATGCAGAATTTCTGCATCGCTTACCGGCCTATCCTCAGCAAGCATTCCCTATATGCTACGGATACTACGGGCCGGCTTGTAGAAGAAATCACCGGTTTAAAGGTACATCGTTCCCTGGCCGGTCATTTGGGAGGCGTACGGCAATTCGGCGCCCAGATCGCGGGTAATGAAATAGACGCGGTTATCTTCCTGCGCGATCCGCTGCAGGATCCGACCAGAGATGCCGGTTTTTCCACGATTCTTCAGCTGTGTGATACGCATAACATTCCGGTCGCGACCAACGTTGCGTCTGCCGAGATCTTGATCATGGCCCTGGACCGTGGTGATCTTGATTGGCGCAATCTGTATCGCTAAAAAAAGGATCAAGAGCTCAAAAAGTATGAGTTTCACTGTCAGAGAAGGGCAACTATGCCCTTTTTTCTGTCTGTACACCTATTAACACAAGGAGAAAGCCATGCAAGTACAGATCCCCGATAAGATCTTGTTGTCGGTTCAAAAGCCTGCCCGCTATATTGGCGGAGAGGTCAATATGGTCCGTAAGGAGATCACTCCGGACTTGATCCGATTCGCGTTTTGTTTTCCTGACGTATATGACGTTGGAATGTCGCATCTCGGCCTGCAGGTCCTTTATCATGATTACAACCGATATGATGACGTATACATGGAGCGTTCCTTTGCCCCCTGGCCGGACATGGAAGAGCAGATGCGTGCCCATGATATTCCGTTGTATACATTGGAAACGTTTACGCCTCTTAATGAGTTCGACTTTATCGGATTTACTCTGCAGTATGAGATGTCCTTTACCAATATCCTGAATATGCTCGATCTGGGACGCGTTCCGATCTGGTCGTCTGAAAGGACGGATGATGATCCCTTGATCTGCGCCGGTGGTTCGACAGGATATAATCCGGAGCCCTTGTCTCCATTTATCGATTTCTTCTATATGGGAGAAGGAGAAGTGGCCTTCGGCTCGATCTTTGACGCTTATAGAAAACATCGCGCTGAAGGAAAGGGCCGCAGAGAATTCCTGTATACCCTCGCTCAGATCCCGGGCATCTATGTGCCCTCGTTGTATGATGTCGAATATGAAGATGAACCGGCCTTGGGCTGTGACCATACGCCCCGTATCAAAAGCGTACATCCCAACCGTGAGGGAGTTCCTGAAAAGGTAACCAAGCTGATCTGCGAAGTCATGGATGAGGTCTCTTATCCCACCAAACCGATCATTCCCTATCTGCAGACGGTCCATGACCGGGCCGTTCTGGAATTGTTCCGCGGCTGCATTCGCGGATGCCGTTTCTGCCAGGCCGG
>ONBQ01000034.1 GCA_900316145.1 uncultured Eubacteriales bacterium | reverse complement strand
TCTAAAACACGGTATTCTGAATCTGGATCATATTTCAAATACGGCAGCAACTGATTGGTCACGATGTTAATTGCGTTATTATCTATATCCCAACAATCAAATTGAACACTCATTCAGTCCTCCTGGTCACACTTGAAAAAACTACTGTAAGCCATCTGAACCAACGTTCTCCGGCTCAAATGGCACTGAAATGCAGTCTTTCTTTTAGCGGCACAAGCAGCATACAGTCTCCACATGAACCGTAAAAGGAAACATATCAACAGGCCGGATCCGCTCAACACGATATCCGGCTTCCATAAAGGCCGGCAGATCGCGGACGAGAGAGGTCGGTTTGCAGGAGACATAGACGAAGCGGTCGGGGGAGAAATTAAGGATCTTGGGCAGGGCCTTGGGATGGATGCCATCCCGCGGGGGATCCAGGATAACGGTATCCGGATGCACGGAGAGGGTATCGATCTGCTTAAGTACATCCCCGGCGATGAAGTGACAGTTGTCCAGATGATTGCGTTTGGCATTGATCCGGGCAGCCTCAACGGCTTCTTCCACGATTTCGATCCCGGTGACAGATTTCGCACCGGCACCGGCCAGGATCTGCGCGATGGTGCCGGTCCCGCAGTACAGGTCAAAAACCTCAGCACCGCTTACATCGCCGGCAAAGTCCCGGACAACGGAGTAGAGCTGTTCAGCGCCTTTGGAATTGGTCTGGAAAAACGAGAAGGGAAAGATCTCAAAGGTCAGCCCCAACAATTCCTCGATCAGAGACGCTTCTCCGTAAAGGATCTCCATCGCATCATTCTGCACGACATCGGCATCCCTGTCATTGGTCGTATGCAGGATACCGCGGATATGACTGGCGCAGGGCAGAGCGAGCAACGCGTCTTTCCAGATGTTCAGATCCGCCTCCTGCGTTCCGGTCGTGACCAGATTTACGAGAAGGCTTTCGTCATGGAAACTGCGGCGCAGGACCAGATGACGCAGATAGCCTTCATGGGTGTAACTGTTGTAATGAGAAGTGTTCAGCGCGGTAAAGACCCTGAGAGTTTCCTGCAGGATGTCCTGAAAATCAGGATGTACGATACGGCAGTGATCGGTCGTGATAATATCATGAAACGCGCCGCGCTTGTGCAGTCCTAAAGTAAGGGGGCCGCCTTTGATCTCATCGCCAAAGGAAAACTCCATCTTATTCCGATAGCCCTCCTGAAGGGGAGAGGGAACGATGTCTTCCCATACACAGTCCGACCCGGTAAGGACCGGATCCAGAAGGTCATGGATCTGCCGGGCCTTCCATTGAAGCTGGATCTCGTAGGGAACGGTCTGGTAAGAGCAGCCGCCGCAAAAAGCGGCATGCGGACACCGCGGAGCCGTCTCATAAGGCGCTTGTTCCAGGATCTGGATCAGACGTCCTTCTCTGCGGCGCTTGCCGGAGCGTCCGACCTGGACCTTGACTTTCTGACCGGGAAGGACGTTTTTAACATGGATAGAAGCAGGGGCTGATATAAAAGTATCGGCAGCCGATTCCTCGACTGCCGGTATCATCTTGCCCCGATTTGGGAATTGGACCTCTGTAACGGTGCCTTCCCAGTAGATCGGTTCTTTAGTCATGAATGACTCCTTGTGAGTTTTATTCTTCCGGAAGGATCTCTTCAACAGCTTCAGAAGCAGCTTCAACAGCGTCTTCTACAGCATCTTTAACTTCTTCAGCAGCTTCTTCGCAGGCTTCGGCAACTTCTTCAGCAGCGTCTTCTACAGCCTCTTCGGCTTCTTCAGCGATCTCTTCGACAGGAGCTTCTTCTTCCTCATCGAGATAAACGAAATCATCCTCCTCAAGCTCTTCTTCCTCATCCTTACCAAGGAACTTCTTGAGCAGAAGAACGATGGCGCAGACAGCAGCCAGAGCAGCCAGGCAAATGATGATGCCCTTAATAATGGAGCGTTTTTGCTGTTTTCCCTTTAAGTTGGCAAGTACGTTCTTGATCTGTTCTAATTCAAATGCATTCATAGATCGATGACCTCCTTCATTTGTTAGAATTATTATACTCTAAAAATCCTCGTTTAACAAGTGCGGAATCATAAACTTTTTGTAACGTTTATTTATGCTTGTGTAATTGCATAAAAGCAGAGAATCATGTATAATGTGAGCCGTGAGGGGGTAGAGAGAGAATGAAAAGATCTGTACTGGGAGTGTGTCTGGCTTTGCTGGTCCTGCTTATGTCAGGATGCCAGTTCATTCCGACGCAAGAAGAGGAAGCAACATCCTATACCTACACTTCGGAAGCGGATTATGACACGCTTCGATGGGATCCGGTCACGCTGAAAGTGGAAAAAAGCTATCTCAGCGCGGAGGATCGGGATTATACGGCCGCCCAGGTGGAAAGCGCGGTGCAGGCCGCGAAAAGCTATCTGAATGGTACGGAGCTAAAACCTGTCGAGCTCATCTTGCATAATGGGTCCGGCGCGACGATGGTCTATGAAGGCCGTGCGGATGTGTATTACGCGCAGAACCGGGATATTCCGTACACATCGCTCATTACCCAGGTCATGGCCGGGGTAGAGGGCGTACCCGAATGGCTGCGGGAAGGAGTAGGCGCTTATGTGGCGGATATCAACCATGAAAGCCTGCTGAAGACCCAGGGGCATATGATCGAAAGCCTGAACCGATACGTCGAGCAGCAAAAGGAAGCGGCAGCCGAGCAGGCATCTTCCGGCGAACCGGCCGAAGAGCCTTATTATCCGATCGAAGAACTGGCCGGGGTCCTGTACAGGAATTCCGATTACACAGAAGCACTGGAATTGGGTGATATGGCAAATACTATCGCATCGATCGGATATGCGCAGGAGGCCTACAATTACAGAGGCGCCTATTGTATCTATGCGGGCTCCTTCGTCAAATATCTGGAAAAGACTTATGGCCATGATCCGGTCATCCAGGTGTATCAGGGAGAGGCGTTTGATGAAGTGTTCGGCCTGTCATTTGAGGAAGCCAGAGAAGCGTGGATCGCGCAATTAGGATAAAAGAAAAAAGTCTGTAAGGATCGTTTCTGATCCTTGCAGACTTTTTGATTTATGATCTTATTTGTTGCCAAGCAGCATGCCGCGGACCTTCATGGACAGACCGAACAGGTTGATGAAACCGTTCGCGTCTTTGTGATCATACAGGTCACCGGTGGTGAAGCTGGCGATACTCTCGCTGTACAGGGAGTACGGGGAGGTGGTACCGGCCGGAATGATGTTTCCTTTATAAAGGACCATCTTAACAGTACCGGTCATGACCTTATTTAAGGAATCCGCATAAGCAGAGAGGGCTTCGCGCAGCGGGGTGAACCACTTGCCGGAGTAGACCAGGTCCGCGAAATCGACACCGATCTTCTGGATGTGGGCGTAGGTCTCCTTGTCCCATACCATGTGGGAAAGCTGTTCACGGCCGGCATACATGATCGTTCCGCCCGGGGTTTCATAGATGCCGCGGGACTTCATGCCAACGACACGGTTCTCCAGGATATCAACGATGCCGACACCGTTTTTGCCGCCCAGCTCGTTCAGCTTGGTGAGCAGGGTGACCGGATCCAAGGCTTCGCCGTTCAGAGCGACCGGAACGCCGTTTTCATAATCCAGGGTGATCTCGGTGGGCTCATCCGGAGCATTTTGCGGGGTCACGCCCAGTTTCAGCAGTTTGTCATAATTCGGAGCATTGGCCGGATCTTCCAGTTCCAGACCTTCATGGCTGATATGCCAGATGTTGCGGTCACGGCTGTAGCTGTCACCCTTCTTGATGGGGCATTCGATGCCGCGAACCTGGCAATATTCGATCTCCTCTTCACGAGACTGGATGTCCCAGATACGCCAGGGAGCGATGATCTTCAGCTGCGGAGCCAGCGCCTTGATGGTCAGTTCAAAGCGGATCTGGTCATTGCCCTTACCGGTGCAGCCGTGGCAGATGGCAGCGGCGCCTTCCTGAAGAGCGATATCGACGAGGACTTTGGCGATCAGAGGACGGGCCATGGAAGTACCCAGCATATAGGTGGACTCATAGACCGCGCCGGCTTTGAGCGTCGGATAGATATAATCGGTAATGAATTCTTCGGTCACGGTCTTCAGATAGAATTTGGAAGCGCCGGATTTGAGCGCGCGCTCTTCCAGACCATCCGTTTCCTTGCCTTGACCGACATCGATGCAGACAGCGATGACGTCATAATCATAGTTTTCTTTTAACCAGGGAATGATAACGGTGGTATCCAGACCACCGGAATAGGCCAGAACGACTTTTTCTTTTGCCATGTTGAATTTGTTCTCCTTTCAGAAGCTGAATAGTATTATACAACGCCGATATAGAAAAAGCAAGCATATTTATGCAAAAATATGTATTGCGATTATTACGAAAATACAGTATAATTAGCCTTGTTTCTACGTGAAATTGCCATTCAACATGAATAATGAATGAATATTATGCATATTAATGCATGCTTTAGAAAGGAAGCGGATATGAAACTCGGAGCATTGAAAGGACGTCATTTTCTGACTCTGAAGGATTTTACACAGGAGGAGATCCTGGGACTGCTGGATCTGGCGGCGGAATTGAAAGCCAAGAAAAAGAATTATGAGCTGGCAGATCATTTCCGCGGCTACAACATCGCCCTTATATTTGAAAAAACAAGCACCCGTACCCGCTGCGCTTTTGAAATGGCAGCTTTTGACCTTGGTATCGGCGTCACCTATCTGGACGGTGGATCGCAGATCGGCAAGAAAGAAAGTATCAAAGATACGGCCCGGGTCCTGGGACGCCTGTATGATGGCATCGAATACCGCGGTTATGAGCAGACGATCGTGGAGACGTTGGCGGAATATGCCGGCATCCCGGTCTGGAATGGCCTGACCAATGAATACCATCCGACGCAGATCCTGGCGGATCTTCTCACCATTAAGGAGAAGTTCGGATATCTGAAAGGGATCAAACTGGTCTATCTGGGAGATGCCCGTTATAATATGGGCAATTCTCTGATGATCGGCTGCGCGAAAATGGGTATGCATTTTGTCGCACTGACGAATAAAGCGTATTTCCCGTCAGAAGAACTCGTTTCCTATGCCCGCGGCATCGCGGAACAGACGGGGGGATCGATCACATTAACGGAAGATATTGACGCGGTACAAGGCGCGCACGCTGTCTATACCGATGTCTGGGTCTCTATGGGAGAACCGGATTCCGTATGGGAAGAGCGCATCCGCATCCTGTCACCGTACAAAGTGACGTCCGAGGTCATGCGAAAAGCCGGTCCGCAGGCCGTATTCATGCACTGCCTGCCTGCGTTCCATGATCTGAATACAGAGATAGGCCTTAAGATCCATGAGAAATTCGGGATCGAGGATATGGAAGTGACGGATGAGGTCTTTGAAAGCCCGCAATCGGTGGTCTTCGATGAGGCGGAGAACCGGATGCACACCATAAAAGCTGTTATCGCGGCAACGATTTAATAACTTGACTGCCTGAATGGGTCAAGTCCAAATTTGTGTGTAAAAAGATTTTTCCTGCATAATGAGAATGTTTTTATGCTGCCATCAATGATACTTGGCGTACTG
>ONBQ01000129.1 GCA_900316145.1 uncultured Eubacteriales bacterium | reverse complement strand
CACTGGCCGTACAGTTTGCCCCAAAGGGCTTTGCCCCAGCCGGTCTCGGAAATGGTGAAGTGCAGGCCACCTTTTTCCACCCAGTGCCAGTACTTGGCGGTCATATAGTGGCCCAGCGCGTAATTGTAGCTATGGGTCGCCAGCTTCGGATAGCCGGTCGTGCCGGAGGAGAAGAAGCTGACCATGGGATCGTTACCGGCCGGCGCGTCATCATGACGGATGAAGCGGCGGGAGAAGAATCCATATTCCTCGTTGTAATCATGCCAGCCCTCACGGACCCCGACGCCGTTGGCATCGACCATGATCTTGATCAGCTCGTGACCGTAATCCTTTTCCGCTTTTTCCACCTGCTCGGCGGTAATGCCGTCCGCGGTACATACGATGGCCTTGACGCCAGCCTTCTCAAAACGATAGGAGAAGTCGTGCTCCATCAGTTGGTTGGTCGCGGGAATGGCCACGGCGCCGATCTTATGCAGCGCCAGGATGGAGAACCAGAACTGGTAGTGACGTTTCAGGACCACCATGACCCTGTCACCACGCTGAATGCCCAGAGAGGCAAAGTAGTTGGCGGTCTGGCTGGAACCGTCCTTGATGTCCTTGAAGGTGAAGCGGCGCTCGGTCATGTCTTTTGCGACATGGACCATGGCCAGCTTTTCCGGATCCTTGCGGCCGATGGCATCCACCACGTCGAAAGCGAAGTTGAAGCGTTCGGTATTCTTGAAGTTCAGGTGCTTAAGCACGCCGTTTTCGTCCTCTTCCGCGTCGATGAAGTCCTTCGCGACTTCGGATTCAGCCGCCAGGTGAGGCGCTCTTTGCTCGGTGACACCGGGCTTCGCGTCCGTGCCGGTGGTGGCCATGATCATGGCCAGGAAGGTGCAGTCCGCGCCATCCACCGCGATCATGCCATGCGGGGTCGAACTGTTGTAGTAGATGCTGTCACCCTCATGCAGGATCTCTTCGTGATCACCGACCTTGACCTTGAGCGTGCCCTTTAAGATCAGGTCGAATTCCTGACCGGCGTGGGTCGTGGTGTGGATCGGCTGATTCAGCAGGTCTTCTTCGTAATTGTAGGTGACCCAGTACGGCGTTGCCAGCTTGCCGCGGAACATGGAAGCCATGTTCTGGATGGTGATGCCTTCCTCGCTGGCCGTCAAAGCACCGGTACCGCGGCGGGTGAGGGTATAGCTGGAAAGCTTGGCGCTGTGGCCTTCTACCAGCTGGGTCACGTCAACGCCAAAGACCAGGGCGCACTTGTGTAAGAAGGTGAAGGGAAGGTCCGCCTCACCGGCTTCATACGCATTGTACTGATCCAGCGTGACTTCGGTCAGTCCTGCCATTTCCTCGGACGTGTGTCCGCTGATCCAGCGCATTTCGCGGATACGACGCGCGATCTCATGCAGCTGGGACGCAGTTTCTGTAGGCATGTTATATCCTCCTTGGGGAGATGATTTTGCGATGGAGATGAGAAGCTTGCGGAAGGGCCTTGTGCTTTGAAGATAGGCATGGCTTTTTTGGAAAAAGATAAGGCCCGTCTCAATTTCTTGAGACGAGCCATTATATACCCGCGGTACCACTCAATTTGCAGCTATAGACAGCTGCCGCTTCAGGTCCCATCAGACCCTATCCTGTAACGTAGGCATACGAGAGGCGCCTAATAACTACATCAGCGTTCGGACCCCCGGCTCGGAAGTGATAGGCGTGTGAAGTTTATGCTGACGGTTCGCACCAAACACCGTCTCTCTGTGAGCAGTTCCTTCTGCCGTCTTCGTCTAAGCCTTTCAGCAAGTGTACATAGTTTAGCACAAAGGAAATGGTTTGTCAACCATAAAATCTGTCAATTCAAAGCGCTAAAGCGCAAGATCCATTGACGAATCACACAATATCCTTATTTGGACAGAGTGTAGAATTCCCAGGACAGATCGGGCGTTTCCACGATGACCCAAACGGTGCCATCGGAGGCGACGTCGATGTTGTAGCTGCGGTTGCCGGAGAACAGAACGTCACCGGTGAAAATATCGATCAGATCGGAATTGCCCTCTTCATCACGCTGCGCGACCAGAGAGATGGAATAGGAGTATCCGGTGAATTTGTAATCCTGATCAGCAAAGGAGTAATACTTATAATCTGAGTTCTCATCCGTGATATAAGGAGCCAGATCCGTATAAGAGACTTCAACATCCGATCCGGCTTCCAGAAGGAGATTGCCCTCTTTGTCAACGCAGATAAAGCCTTCATCTTCCGTTCCATAAACACCGTAACGGTCATAGTTGGTATCCCAGTATCCGGAATAGCCCAAAGGCTGCTCAAAGGCCTTGGTACCATCCAGGTTGAACAGGAAACGCTGATCTCCGTCCTTGGCTACGATATAAGGACCAAACCTTTCCTGAAGGCTATAGACGAATTCAGACTGAAGCTGTCCCTTATCATCCAGGATCGCCTGGTAATAGTTGTAATCCTCGTCAGACTTTTCAGCATAATAACCGTTTGAAGTAGAGTAGCGGACGTTATATTCTGCCGGGTCAAAGGAGAACAGCTCATTGCCATCGATATCATACACAGCGCCGGTGGTATCGTCAGAAAGGACATAGGTGCCGTTGGTCTGAAGTTCAGCACCATCCGGCAGGGTCTGTCCGGCCGGGCCGACGATGTGCTCCGTTCCATCATCCGTGGTATATTTCAGGAAATCGCCATTGCAAGAGGGCCAGTAAGCAACAGTACCGGTCGCGCCTTCGATCTGCTTGCCGGTGACCGCGTCGAACACGGTCCATACGCCCTTGAACAGCACATCATCTTCATCCGGCTGGATGCTGAACATGCTGGAGGTGTAATACATCAGAGCGTCATCCTGATCGTCCGTAACTTCTGTGACCTGGATCGCGGTAATGTAGCGGCCTTCCATGGATTTGAAACCGGCATATTCTTCCGGAATGATAACACGGCCGGTGGCATCGACGATGCCGTAGCGGTTCAGAGTAGCCGGATCTTCGGAAGTATCGGAAGGATCCTTGGTAACCATGAAATAGTTGCCCTCGCTCTTGACGGTGGCATAGATGGCACCGGTATCGCTGGACGCATCATAATTCATGATACCGTATAAACCGTTATCGTCACGATAATAGAAGCCGTCTCCGTTTAAAGAATTGAGACTTTTGGAGGAAGCATCGAAGGCCGTAACAGGGGTGACTGTCAGGCTGTTCGCGGATTTCGGAGCGGACGGCTCAGCAGCTTCCTCAGAAGATTCTTCTTCCGCCGGAGCTTCTTCTGCGGATTCCTCAGCGGCAGGCTCCTCAGAAGCCTCTTCCTGAGATTCTTCTTCCGAAGATTCGGCCGGAGTGGACTCTTCCTGCGCGGAAGACTGTTCCGAAGCAGCCGGCTCAGACTTCTTTCCGCAGGCGCTCAGCAGCAAAAGCATTGCCAGCAGAATAAAAGCAATACGTTTGAACATAGTTTTTCTCCTCGTTTGTAAATAATTTGTCTGAAATCGATCAGACATACCAAGAATAATGCATTTTTGCAGAAAAAGCAAGGAAAAATATCCTGTCATGTTCTGGTATGGAGCTAAGCTCAGCGTTATTGTTTATAGGAGAAGTTTTGCTATAAAAGAGATATTCCGCAAGAGAAAGGACTGGACACCCTATTAAATAGGGTATATAATGAAATGAGAAGAATATTCATAGAGGTGCCGGTATTTACCAAAAGATGGAAGAAAGAGAAAGAGAATCTGTCAAAAGAAGAACGGATCATACTTCATGATCTGATACAGAAATTGAAGCAATCACTAAGAGAAAGGAAGAGATATCATGAGCCCGCTGTTTGATGAACTTAAACATGGATTGGAAGAAGCAATTGCGTTTGAGAATGATAAAAACCCGGCTAAGATTACCATATTGGAAATCCGTCCGATCCAGTCTTATGATAAAAAGGAGATACGTACGATTCGAATTAGAAACGGAATGTCTCAGTCGATGATGGCTTCCTTCATGGGGGTTTCAAAAAAGACAGTAGAAGCCTGGGAAAGCGGGAGAAATAAGCCTTCAGGGACAGCCTGCAGGTTGCTCGAGATACTTTCTGAGGGTTCTGTTGAAGGCCAGCCTTTTGTAATCGTATCTCAATAAAAAGGGGTTGTCGCATTAGATGACGTGACAGCCCCCTCGTAACATAGGAAATCCGGCTTTTGCGGCCGGATTTTTCTTTTGTTTT
>ONBQ01000051.1 GCA_900316145.1 uncultured Eubacteriales bacterium | reverse complement strand
TTGCACCCACCTGTCTCGCTTTGCCCTTGTATCAAGGGTTTTCTCGGGAAGATACGCAAAAAAGTACCCAAGCTATTGTATCATAGCTTGGGTACTAACGTGTCTGAATCAGTTCAAAAGGTTCTTGAAATGCGCGATTTTATGTGAAAAGACCAGGTTTTTAATTGTTAAAATTATGACGTATTATGCTCCTCTTTATTGCTTTTGTTTGCCTTGTTTCCTTTTTCAAACCTTCACTTATCTTGGATGCGTGGTTTGCATAATGATTTAGTCTTGAAACACATTTCTGTTTATGTTGCAATCCATAATTATCTCAATTCCTTCTGGGGGATACTGGATGAACCATTCTTGGTTAGTATACGTCGCCGAAAAAACAAGAAAGCCCTTTGCTCGGCAGGCAAAAGGGCTTTCTCTGATGAAAAGATACACCGTTAATCCAACGCCCGAACGATTTCCGTGCGGCGCATAAAACAAATCGCTGCCTATGATTGTGACAACCTGTACGATCCCTATGGGGCTACCTCCCTTGACGTTGCCCGGGTGCGAAAGGCCGAAACCGGCGGATGCAACAAGGCTATGATGAGGTTTTTGTTTCTTCCCTATACAACAATCCGAATCCCGCGCACGCGGGAAAAAGCAGCCCGCAGGAATGCTTTCTTTCCAAGAACGCCATCGTGCCCTCAGACGTATAGAATCTATCACCATTACCCAAAAATGCCACTGTATATAGAATGTTTGTTGACATATATCACAAATAATGCTATAGTTAAATTAGTTTCTGACATATGCTTGAAAGGAGTATATATGCCAAGACCCAAAAGGAACAGAAGAATCCGCGGCTACCCGGACTACTGGACTTTTTCCCCGGAGGGTTCGGCGCATCCGGAAACGCTTCTGTTGTCTTTGGACGAGTATGAAGCGATCCGCGTGATCGATTTTCTTCGGATGACCCAGGAGGAATGCGCCGCGCAGATGGGGGTCTCCCGTTCCACGGTGACAAGCATATACGACAGCGCCCGATCCAAACTGGCGGATGCCCTCGTTAACGGAAAACGCATCCGTATCGCGGGCGGTGCTTACCGAATCGACGATGTTCAATATTCCCACGTCGTTTCCGCGAAGGACAAGAATGTCAAAAGGATTGCCGTCACTTACAACCAGGAGTTGATCGGACAGCATTTCGGCAGGACAGAGCAGTTTAAAATTTATGATATTCTGGATGCTTTGATCAAGGATGAGCAGATCATCGACACAGACGGAACGGGCCACGGTGCGTTGGTGGGCTTCCTGCGAGCGGCGGAAGTGGATGTCCTGATTTGCGGTGGGATCGGCTTCGACGCGAAAAACTCGCTGGAAGACGCGGGAATCCGGCTTGTGACCGGCGTTACCGGCCGCGAAGATGACGCGATCCGGGCCTGGCTTTCCGGCAACCTCCAGAACGACCCCGACTCCGTTTGCCGGAGATCCTGCGGTTGCCGTGCAGAAAGCAATCTATGCGGCGGATGCAATAATAACTGTGCATCACAGTCTTCGGACTGGCAAAAATAATATTCTGGAGGGAAAAAGATGAAAACACGTACTCTCGCGCTGATTCTCGCGTTAACCCTGGTCCTGTCCCTGAGCCTGGCCGGATGCGGTGACTCCGCACCGGCTTCGCAGCCCGCTGTAGCGCCTGCGGACAGCGGCGCTGAAGCTGCCGTTGCGGCCGCGTCTGGAGCAAGTCTGGTCTACTGGTCCATGTGGGAAGCTACGGAGCCGCAAGGCGTCGTCCTGCAGGAAGCAATCAATGCCTTCACTGCGGAGACCGGCATTCCCGTCGACGTCCAGTTCAAGGGCCGCCAGGGCATCCGTCAGGGACTGCAGGCCGCTCTTGACGCCGGCACGGTGATCGATATTTTCGATGAAGGCGTCGACCGTGTCAACATGAACTGGGGGAGCTATCTGCTTGACCTCGAAGCTTACGTCAAGGACAGCGGCTATGAGGCTACCGCCATTGCGCCCTTTATGGACGCCTGCCGCGAAGCGGGCGGCGGCACGCTGAAGAGCATCCCTTACCAGGGCTCGATCTTCGCCTGGTTCTATAACCCCGATATCTTTGAAAAAGCCGGTATCGCGGCTGTCCCCACCACCTGGGATGAATTTCTGGATTGCTGCGCCAAGATCAAGGCGGCCGGCTATATCCCCATTACCTCTGACGATGCTTACTTCCTCTCCAACTTCGGCTACCATGTTGCCCGCTACGGTGGCCAGGAAGCTGTCCTCGACGCCGTTGAGAACGGCAACTGGGATACCGAGCCGGTCCGCAAGGCCGTGGAAGATTTCTACGAACTGGGCAAGAATGGCTATTTCTCCCCGAACCTGACCTCCAACGTCTGGCCGAACGGACAGAATGTTGAGTTCGCGCTCGGCGATGTGGCCATGTATCTCAACGGCTCCTGGCTCCCCAACGAGATCCGCGGTCTTGCCGGTGACGATTATGTCTGGGGCTGCTTCTCCTATCCCACTGTGCCCGGCGGTGTGGATGACACCTCCTATGCCAATACCTCCTTCCAGGTGTTTGCGATCAATAAGAGCTCCCAGTATCCCGATGAGGCCTTTAAGTTGATCGAGTGGCTGACCAAGGGCGAATGGGATCTGAAGCTGTCCCAGGGCTCTCTGGGTGTTCCTGCCGACACGACCAATACCGAGTGGCCTGCGCAGATGGCCAATGTCAAGCCGGTCCTGGAAGGCACCGCGAACCGCTACATCTGGGCGGCCGGCGCTGAAAACAATGCGGATATTACCCCTGTTCTGCTCGAAAACGTGCTGAATATCTGCAGCAACAAGATTACTCCAGACGAGTTTATCAGCAACATGCTGGCTGCGTCTAAATAATCTGCAAAATATATTATAGCAACCCGATTCATGACGCTGCGGCAGGTTTTCTGTCGCAGCGTCATGTGAATCATCCGAAAGTGACAGAGAAAGGAACTATGCTATGCACAGGAACAAACAACTGATCATCAAGTTTCTTACACCGGCGCTGATCATGTTTGTGCTGGTATTTATCTATCCTCTTTTGCGCACCCTTGTGATGAGCTTTTTTCAGGTGGAGAACATTACCAGCAGTGCAGGCACATGGCATTTCACCGGGATCGAGAATTATCGGCGGCTGCTGAGCACCAAACTCTTCCATTCCGCGCTGATCAACCTTTTCAAGATCTGGTTCTTCGGCGGTGTGGTCGTGATGACCCTGGCGCTTCTTTTTGCAGTCATTCTCAATAGCGGTATCAAAGGGAAAAACTTTTACCGCAATATGATTTATATGCCGTATACCATCTCCGCCGTGGCAATGGCAAGCATGTGGCTGCAGTACGTATACAACACAAAATATGGCCTTCTGACCACGATGTTCTCAAAGCTGGGAATGGAAAAGCTGGCGGCAATCGCATGGACAGATCCGACTCATAAGTTCTGGGCGATGTTTATCGCCTACTGCTTCGGCATGGTCGGGTATCATATGGTCATCTTTTCCAGCGGCATCGAAAAGATACCGTCCGAGTATTACGACGCCAGCCTGATCGACGGCTGCGGCGCGATCAAGAAATTCTGTCATATCACATGGCCTCTTCTCCGAGGAGTTCTGAAAACGAATCTGACCATGTGGTCCATCACATCGGTCGGCTTCTTCGTCTGGGCCCAGATGTTCACATCGGAGCTGGCGGAGACGTCTACCATCACCCCCGTTGTTTACCTGTATATCCAGATCTTTGGCGCCGCCAACGCCGTGACAGACCGTAACGCCGGCCTAGGCGCAGCAATCGGCGTGGTGACAGGTGTGCTGGTCATTCTGACATTCCTGCTGATCAACGCCGCCGTCAAAGATGATGATTTTGAACTGTGAGGAGGCTGGCCGTATGAACAAGAAATCTTCCATCATCCGTCATGCCAGATTGTGGCCGGGCTATCTGCTTCTTACCCTGTGGGTGGTTTTCACCGTCGTACTGGTCGGATGGATCTTCTGCGCCAGCCTCGCAACAACTGCCGAAATCTTCAAAGGAAATGCGACAAAGTTCCTTTCCGGTCTCCATTTTGAAAATTATGTGCGCGCGTGGAAAACGCAGAACGTCTCCGTGTTTTTCGCAAACTCTCTGCTTTATGCATGCGTTTCCACTTTTCTGATTCTGGTGATTTCCATGCCGGCAGCCTATGTGCTGTCACGGCTGAAATTCCGGGGGAACAAGCTGATCCAGACCAGCATGGCGACCGCAATGGGCGTTCCTCTGGTTATGATCATCCTGCCCCTGTTCGGGATCGTGACGCGGATGGGTCTGCTGAGCACCAACCTGTCGACCCGTCTGCTGCTGATCTTTCTCAATACGGGGATCAACATCCCGTATACCATTATCTTTCTGCTCTCTTTCTTTTCGACCATTTCCTCTTCATACGAGGAAGCGGCAATCATCGACGGCTGCACGCGGGAAAAGGCTTTCTGGAAGATCATGATCCCGCTGGCACAGTCGGGGATCATAACGGTATCCGTATTCAACTTCATCACCGTCTGGAACGAATATTTTATGTCCCTTATCTTCGCCAGCGGACAGGAAGTCCGCCCCGTAGCTGTCGGACTGTATTCCATGATCAATTCCATGCGCTATACTGGCGACTGGTCGGGTCTGTTCGCCTCCGTCGTCCTGGTGTTCCTGCCAACCTTTATTCTGTACGTCCTGCTCTCCAACCGCATCATTGCCGGTATCACGCAGGGCGGAGTCAAAGGTTGATCCTAGGTCAATTTTGAGGGAGAAAACAAATGAGCACGCTTGTATTTGAAAAAATAAAAATGAAAGCCGGAAGGCTCGGCAAGGCGACCGACTACCCGCTGCTGTTCAAGCCGGGGGCATTTGAAAAGGGCGGCAGGCTTGACGAGAGCGAAGGCCTGTATCTGAATTACGGAAAGGTGATGCACACCCTTCCGTACTCCTCGCTGGATGATTATGACCACAGCGAGGATCTCCGGGAATTTGACGCCTTCATTCTGGAGAATTCGCATCTGAAGGCGGTGTTTATCCCATCCCTGGGCGGACGGCTCTGGTCTCTGTACGACAAAGACGAGCAGCGCGACCTGGTTATCAACAATCCGGTGTTTCGTCCCTGCAACCTCGCGTTGCGCAACGCCTGGTTTTCCGGCGGCGTGGAGTGGAACTGCGGCGTCCGCGGCCACAGCCCGCTGACCTGCGACAAGGTGTACGGCGCCATGTACAAAGCGGAGGACGGTACGCCGATCCTGCGTCTTTACGCTTTTGAGCGTATGCGCGCAGTGACCTTCCAGATCGACTTTTTCCTGCCGGACGACAGCAGAAACCTTTATGCGCGCATGCGGCTGGTCAACGGCTCGGATCAGGTAAAGCCGATCTACTGGTGGAGCACGATTGCCGTGGAACAGAAAGAAGGAGCGCGCGTGATCGTTCCGGCCAGCGAGACTTATGTAAACCACGGCTCCGATCCGGTGTACAAAACGGCGATTCCGATGGTGGATGGGGTGGACACTTCCTATCCTACAAACCATACAGAGGCGACGGATCACTTCTTCAAGATCCCGGACGAAGCGAGAAAATTTGAGGCCTATCTGGATAAAAACGGAGTTGGGATCATCCACGCCTCGACGCGCCGGCTCAAAGGCCGGAAGATGTTCGTATGGGGCACCTCTCAAGGCGGGCAGAACTGGCAGAAGGCCCTGACGAACAAGGAAGGGGAGAAGCAGCCCTATCTGGAGATACAGGCCGGCATCTGCTATACGCAGAACGAGAGCTATCCTTTCCCGCCGCACTCCTGCATTGAGTGGCTGGAGGCCTATTGCCCGATTACCATGGCCCCGGAGGCGGTGCATGGCGAGTATGAGACGGCCCGCAAAAACGTGGAAGCCTGGCTGGATCAGACGCTGAGCGCCGAGCGGCTGGAGACCATGCTCGCAGAGACCAAAAAATACGCTCTCGAGCCGGTCAACTGCTGCTTTAAGGGCCACCCCTGGGGGGCGCTGGACAATGAGCTGCAGCAGGCCTGCGGGGAGAAGCCGATCGCGCCGTATCTGGACTTCGGCGAACTGGAGGATGAACAGAAGCTCTGGGAGCGTCTGCTTATCAACGGGCATCTGGATGAGCCGGATCCGGCAGCGCTTCCGGCCTCCTTCATGGTACAGGATGAGTGGTTTGCTCTGCTGAAGAAGAGCGTGAAGAGCGCTGACAAGTTCAACTGGAACGCCTGGTATCACCTGGGGATCTGCTTCTATGCGCGCGAGGACTATGACCGCGCATGCGAGATGTTCGAAAGGTCGCTTGAGCTGAAGACCAGCACCTGGGCATACCATGGTCTGGGCTGCGCGAAGTTCTCACTCGGCGAGGCGGAATCGGGCGCCCAGATGATGATGAAGGCGCTGGAGCTCAACAGCGGAAATCTGCAGCTTGCAAAAGAGGCTATGCGCCTGTCCTGTCTCTTCGGGCAGTATCGTCCTGTACTCCGCATGCTGGATCTCCTCTCCGACGCCTACAGGGCCGATCCGCTAATCCAGGGCTTTTACGCTATGGCGCTGGCGCATACCGGCGAGCTTGAAAGGGCAAAAGCAATCCTGGAGAAGGATGGCGGCCTGCAGTGCGACGATCTGCGTGAAGGCGACGATTCCATTACCAGCACCTATATCTTTATTGTGAAGGAGCTTGCAAAGCGGGAAGGACGGGAGATCTCGGATCGTGACGTCACCGTACCGCAAAAAATCGATTTTCGGATGTTTCATTGAAAGCAGCCTGTATAGCAGAAAAGGATGTGATTGAATGAGATTGGACGGACATATTCATACAGGCCTTCGCGGGGATTATACCGGGACCAGCGAACGGGAAAAAGAAAAGCTGATGGCAAACCTGCATAAGGCGGGCTTCGACGGAGGAGTTATCCTGTCGGCTGACCCGGTCAAGTGCAGAGGCATGGACCCGCAAAAGCGCATGGAGGACGCGCTGGCCGTTTGCAAAGGGGAGGAGTATCTCTTCCCGCTGTATTGGATCAATCCGCTGGACTCCGACGCGGAAGATCAGGTGCAGGCGGCGGCAGACGCGGGCTTTGACGGCTTCAAAATGATCTGCAGCCGGTACGATCCGGGCTGCAAAGAAAGCATGCGCGTGCTGGAGAAGATGGCTTCGCTGAACAAGCCGGTTCTTTTCCACAGCGGCATCTGCTGGGACGGCTTCAATTCGGCAAACCACAACCGCCCGGGTAATTTCGAAGCGCTGATTGAGATCCCGCATCTGCGTTTTACGCTGGCACATGTGTCATGGCCCTGGTACGATGAGTGCATCGCCGTATACGGAAAATTCTTAAATGCCCATTACATGCGGCCGGATCTGAGCTGCGAGATGTTCATCGACCTGACACCGGGAACGCCCCGCGGCTATCGGGAGGAGGTCTTCCGTCACATGGTCGCAAGCGAATATGAGTATCGCTATAATCTGATTTTCGGCACGGACTCGCTCACGACGGCTTACAACGTCTCCTGGGCGCGGGAATGGCAGGATCGCGACGATGCGCTCTATGACAAATTTGTTCGGGAGGACGTGGAGGACTTTAAGGATCACGTTTACTGCCGCAACCTGATGCGCTTCCTGGGCAAGAGCGACGAGAACCCGAGCATGAAGATCCCCATGGTGGCCGACAGCGATGGAGACGTATAAGGTACGTATCGTATCCACGGGGGCGGAGATCAGATCCGCCCCGACAGTGGAGGTGAGCTGCTTTTATCCGACGGGCAACTGTTATCGGCCGCGCACAACTGCGGCTATGGTCTATGTGCGGGGGAAGGGCTTTCTCGCCCGGATGAAGTGTTGGGAGACGGAGCCGAAAGCGGACGAACGGACCGCCGACTGCGACGTATACAAGGACAGCTGCCTGGAGTGGTTCGTCAACTTCGCTCCGGAAAAGGGGGACTGCTACCTCAATCTGGAGGGAAACGCCGCCGGTACACTCCATTGCAAGTACGGAAAGGACCGGTATGTGCGCATGACACTGTCCGAGCTCGGCGTGGAGATCCGTCCGACGGCGGAGGTCCGAATCCTGCCGGATCACTGGCAGATCGACTACTTCGTCCCGCTGGCGTTGGTCGTAAAGGTCTTCGGCAAGAACAGCTTTCAGCCGGGGGACCGGCTGCGTGGGAATTTCTATAAGTGCGGGGATGAAACGGCCGCGCCCCATTTCGGTATGTGGAATCCGGTAAAGGTTGAGCCGTTGGATTTCCACCGTCCCGATTATTTCGGCGAGTTGGTGCTTGTTTCGGATCCACACCAAAACTGAATAGAGCGGACATGTCTGCCTTGTCGGATGACTTGTCCGGAACAGGAGAAACAAATGCGTCTTTCGGAAAATGATGTTTTTTCGCAGATAACTGCTTATTATGGGTTCGGGGGGATCCTGAGATTGGCGGATCCCTTTGGCAACGGGCATATCAACGACACCTTTCTCCTAGTCTATGAGCAGGACGGAAGGACGGACAAATACGTGCTGCAGAAGATCAACAAGTATGTCTTCCACCATCCGGATGAGCTGATGGAGAACGCGGTCAGCGTTACAGAGCATCTTCGAAAGAAGATCAAGTCGTCCGGCGGAGACCCGGAGCGGGAAGTTCTCTGCTTTGTGCCTGCTCTCAACGGGAAGTACTATTACCTCGACGGCGACGGGGAATACTGGCGTATCTCGCGGTATATTGAGAATACGATCAGCCGGGATACGGCGGATTCGCCGGATGATCTGTATGTGACGGGCCTAGCCTTCGGACATTTCCAGAGCC
>ONBQ01000043.1 GCA_900316145.1 uncultured Eubacteriales bacterium | reverse complement strand
TAGATTATTTGTGTGGTAACAAACATTATACAGGAAAGATCGTGGCTCTTCCACTTTTTCTTTTTACACCATTATATGGGCATTACTCCTGAATGTTGATTCAGGCAGTTTTTTGATGATAAATGGAGGATTTGATTAAAAACAACTATCGACAGAGGCCGGATTATCGTGTATACTATGAATAATTCACAAATGTTTTCCAGAAAGGAGACCTGTCCTATGAGCAAAGGGGTCGATCTGAAAGCAAAACCGTTTTATTTGGATGAGAAAGGCGTGCAGTGGGTGGAAGAAACCTTGGGTAAAATGAGCACGCATGAAAAACTGGCTCAGCTCTTCTGCCTTGGCGCTATGGGAGATTACGAAGCGCTGCTGAAAGAGCTGGATGAGATCGACATGCAGCCCGGCGGCATTCTGTTCCGCATCGGACCGGCCGCTGTCGTTCGCGAAAAGATTCGTCGGGTCCAGGATAAGTATGAGATCCCGCTGTTGATCTGCGGTGATTTTGACCGTGGTTCTTCCAACATGATCGAAGAAGGAACGCCGAATGGTCATCAAATGCTGATCGGAGCTACGGGAGATCCGGAACTTGCCTATAAAGCAGGCCTTCTGTGCGCGAAAGAATCCACGGCCATCGGCGTGAACTGGGATTTCGGCCCGGTCACCGATATCGATTTTAACCCGTACAGCCCGATCGTCAATGTCCGTTCTTATGGAGATCAGCCGGAAATGATAGCCGAATTCACCTCCCGTTTCGCGAAAGGTCTGGAAGACGGGGGCATGATCGCCTGCGCGAAACATTGGCCGGGTGACGGGCGTGATTTCCGTGACCAGCATTTCGTGGCTTCTGTCAATGATCTTTCCGTTGAGGAATGGGACGCCACCTATGGTATGATCTATGGCCGTCTTATTGAAGAGGGAGTCGGTTCCATCATGACGGCGCATATCATGCTGCCTTCTTATTCCAAATACTATGATCCGGATATCAAGGATGAGGATATCATGGTCGGTTCTCTGAACTATGATCTTCATAATAAATTGCTGCGCGGCAAGCTCGGCTTTAACGGCTTGATCGTAACGGACGCTTCCTCCATGGTCGGCTTTACGGAGCGTGTGCCGCGGGCAAAGGCGGTTCCTCTGAGCATTGCCAACGGAGCCGACATGTTCCTGTTCAACCGCTCCATTTCTGAAGATTTTGAATTCATGAAGAAGGGTTACGAAGATGGTATCATTACCCCGGAGCGTCTGGACGAAGCGGTCACCCGCATTCTGGCTCTGAAGGCTTCCATCAAGCTGCATGAGAAGAAAGAGAACGGAACCTTGATCCCGCCGGAAGAGGCGATGGACATCTTCAAAGATCCCGCAGGCAAAGCGCAGGCCAAAGAGATCGCGGATAAAGGCATTACTCTGGTCCGCAACCTGGAAGGCGTTCTTCCTCTGGACCCGGAAAAGCAAAAGAATATCTACATGATCGTCCTGGGAGACAAACCGGGTTACCATACCTGGAAGCATGATTTCCACAAGCAGTTCAAGCAGCTGCTGGAGGAGCGAGGTTTCAATGTGATGGTCTATGATGACGAGCATCCGAACGAACCGATCCGCCTGAACGGTACCCCCATTGCGGAGCTCAAAAAGAAGATCGATGTCATCTGCTATTTCGCCAATGTCGAGACGACGGGTGGAGATTCCGCGGCCCGTATCAGCTGGCCGGGCGTGCGCAATACCATTCCCACATTGATCCAGGATATCCCCACTATGATGGTCTCCATCGACAACCCCTATCATCTGACAGATGCGCCGGCGTTCAAGACCTATGTCAATGCGTATACTTCTGAAGAGATCGTAGTCGAGACGCTGGTCGAAAAGCTGTGCGGCGAGTCGGAGTTCAAGGGAATCTCTCCGGTCGATCCGCTGAAGGGCCGTTTTACGAGCATCAACTGAACAAGATACTATAAAAGAAAGAGGAATGAAACAATGTTCAATGTGAAAGCTGTTATTTTCGATCTGGATGGCGTCATCTGCTTTACCGACAAGTATCATTATCTGGCATGGAAAAAGCTGGCGGACCGTTTAGGGATCTATTTCGATGAAAAGATCAACAACCGCCTGCGTGGAGTATCCCGCATGGCAAGCCTGGAGATCATCCTGGAGCGGGCCACAAAGGAGTATACGCAGGAAGAAAAAGAAGCCTTCGCGGAAGAGAAGAACAATGACTATCGCGAATACCTCATGACCATGTCTCCGGCAGATCTTTCCGATGAGGTCAAGACCACGCTGGATGCCCTGCGCGAAAAGGGCTACAAGCTGGCGATCGGATCTTCCAGTAAGAATACCAAGCTGATCCTGGAAAAGATCGGTCTGGGCACTTACTTTGACGCCATTGCCGATGGCAACGATATCACCCATTCCAAACCGGATCCGGAAGTCTTCCTGTGCGCGGCCAAGAAGCTGGGCATGGAGCCTGCGGACTGCGCCGTCGTAGAAGACGCGCTGGCCGGCATCCAGGCAGCAAAGGGCGGTCAGATGATCGGCCTCGCGCTGGGCGGAGACGCGGAGAACTGCGGACTGGAAGATTACGATCTGAAGGGCTTCGGCGATCTGCTCAATATCCTGTAAAACAAAAAAACGTCAGTCCGCAAGGGGCTGACGTTTTTAAAAGATGGGATCAAGGAAGCCGGTTGCCGGCAGCAAGGTAGATCTGATACCATTCCTTTCGGGTCAGGGTGATATCTCCGGCCTTGGCAGCGGAGGCGATGCGCTCGGGGTTCGTGGTTCCCGTAATGACCTGCATGGAAGCAGGATAGCGCAGCAGCCAGGCATAAGCGATGGTATCCGCGCCGACATTGTACTGCTCAGCCAGATCGTTCAGCAGAGCGTTGAGTTCGGGATACTGCTCATTGCCAAGGAATGGTCCTCCAAAGAATCCGATCTGAAGAGGAGACCAGGTCTGCACGATGATATGATGCAGACGGCAGTATTCCAGCACGCCGCCATCGCGGTCGATGGCAGGGTCATTCGTCATATTGACGTTGAATCCGAAGTTGAGCATGGGCGTATGGGCGATACTCATCTGGACCTGATCCGCGGCGATCGGGAAGGGCAGACCGCTTTGAAGCAGCTGCATCTGCATCGGATTCATGTTCGATACGCCAAAGTCCAGAACCTTGCCGGACGCATGCAGGATCTCGAACGCTTCACCCACTTCTTCCGGCTCCATCAGCGCATCCGGACGATGCAGAAGCAGAGAATCCAGGTGATCGGTCTCCAGCCGGGACAGGATACCGTCAACAGCTTCCAATATATATTCTTTTGAGAAATCAAACTGTCCGGGACGAATGCCGCATTTGGACTGAAGAAAGACCTGATCGCGAAGACTCGGATCATTCGCCAGCACCTGACCAAAGATCCGCTCGCTTTGCCCGCCACCGTATATATCGGCATGATCGAAGAACGTTACACCGTTCTCAATAGCTGTGCGGACAAAGGTGTCAGCCTGGGCAAAATCCATGCCGGCGATCCGCATCATACCGGCGCCGATGACAGAAGCCTGCCTGCCGGCAGAGCCGAAAGTCAAATACTGCATCAAAGATACCTCCTAAATCATTTGACATGAGAATACTTTATGAAGGAATGGTTTGTCAAGAGGCTTTGGAGAGGAGAAAAATGATGAACATCCAGATCTTTGGAACCAAGAAAAGCGCGGACACCCGAAAAGCAGAACGTTATTTTAAGGAACGCAGGATCAAGTATCAATATATCGATATGAAAGAAAAGGGCCTGAGCAAAGGTGAATTGCAATCGGTCGCCCAGGCAGCGGGCGGGATCGGCGCCTTGATCGACCCGCAAAGCAAAGATGAAGATATGTTGGCCCGTTTTCGCTATACGGATCCCTCGCAGCAGATGGAACTCCTGCTGGAAAACCAGCAGCTGATCCGGCAGCCCATCGTACGCAATGGACGTCAGGCTACAGTAGGCTATGAGCCGGAGATATGGAAAAACTGGCAATAAAACAATTATGGAGGATAAAATGAAAAAGATCATAGGCATCGCCTGCAGCGGACTGAAGCGAAGCGTCTCGCTGAAACTGATGGAAGAGTTTATGCGTGGAGCCGCGGAAGCCGGGTTTGAGACGAAGATCATCAAGATCAATGAAGATCTGCTGGGATGCACCGGATGCAAGAGCTGTAAGACCGCGGATACATTCTGCGTCAGGAAAGATATCCTTTCAGCCTACTTTGCGGAGCTGCCCGAGGCAAGCGCCGTTGTTCTTGGCTTTGGCATCTACATGGGCTACCCGCAAGGAGAAGCATGGACCTTTATGAACCGCCATTACTGTCTGCACAAGGGCATGGTCGGAGGAGAGTGCCGGATCGAAGCCGGCAAAAAGCTTTTCCCCATCGTATCACAAGGCGCGCCGGATAATCCCCTTTATCGGGAACACTGCAATGCCCTGCTCAAGCCATTTGAAGGCTGGGGCTTTGTGATCGAAGAGCCGATCATAGCCAGCGGTGCCAACTGGGAGAGCAAGCTTCAAGAAGCCTATGAGGCAGGCAGACGAATGTGAGTTATCAAAAAAGTCGCCGCACGATGGATGCGACGACTTTTTTGAAGCGACTCCGACGGGGCTCGAACCCGTGACCTTCGGCGTGACAGGCCGACGTACTAACCAGCTGTACCACGGAGCCAGATAAATGGATAGATCCTTGATCGAATCAAGGAAGAGTGACCCGTGGGAGAATCGAACTCCCGTTACCGCCGTGAAAGGGCGATGTCTTAACCGCTTGACCAACGGGCCTAAAGCACCATCACTTTATTCGGAGCCCACATAAAAGTG
Source organism: uncultured Eubacteriales bacterium (assembly GCA_900316145.1). Taxonomy (GTDB): domain Bacteria; phylum Bacillota; class Clostridia; order Lachnospirales; family Bianqueaceae; genus RUG159. The sequence goes on along the minus strand of ONBQ01000043.1, from coordinate 29,210 downwards.
GTGCTTTCCAAATTCTTGCTGCGCAAGAATTTCGATGGATAAAGAGAAATGCTGCATTCATTTCACCAGAGTTTATTGTCTGGAATGATGAAAAGCATAAAGTGCTGCGTGCCTTGGAGACTGCCATGAGGCGCGCGAAACGGAGAAGGTAGGATTCGAACCCACGGACCTTTTGGGTCAACGGTTTTCAAGACCGCCTCCTTAAGCCACTCGGACACTTCTCCAAAGCAGTATTATTATATCGAAGAGAAGGGGGATTGTCAAGAGAGAAAGAATGAAAATCATGACGAAACATGACACGTTTGTACAAAACACGCAGAAATTAAAAATACATGGACAAAAAGCGATCCTTCCTCTATAATAATTAAGATTTAAATGATAGAGGTCCTTTATGAAAGATAAAACGAAAAAACAAACAGACCGGGCCAGGATCCAGCACATCGCGCTGGATGACCTTTCTGCCGGAGATGACGCGTTTGTAGAACGATCGACCGGGCGGATCACCAGCCGGCTTCCGGAAGGGATCCACAATGGCATGGTCATGAAAGATATCGTCCAGATCGCCTGGCCTTCTTTTGTGGAACTGATGCTGACGCAGCTCGTGTCCATGGTGGATATGATGATGGTCGGCGCGCTGGGGCCATGGGCCTTGTCCGCTGTCGGCCTGACCAATCAGCCTAAGTTTTTGCTGATGACCATGTTCATTGCCATGAATGTAGGCGCTACCGCGCTGGTGGCGCGGGCGAAGGGAGCGGGAGATCAGGAAAAAGCCAATCGCGTCGTCAGGCAGGCGCTGATGATGAATTTCGTGTTCGGTCTGGCAGCCTCCATTATTGGCTTTATTCTGGCGCGTCCCATGGTCATTTTTATGGGCGGCCAGGAGAAGCAGGTCATCGACGGGGCCGTCTCCTATCTGAAGATCCAGATGATCGGCTTTACTTTCATGGCGCTGACTTCGACTATCACCGCAGTCCTGCGTGGCGTGGGTGATTCGCGTACGGCCATGATCTATAACCTGATCGCGAACGTTTCGAACTGCGCTTTGAATTATGTCCTGATCTATGGCCATTTCGGCGCTCCGGCTATGGGCGTGGCCGGTGCCTCTCTGGCTACGATCCTGGGTCAGGGCATCGCTTTTGTGATCGCGTCGGTCGTTATTCTGCGGGGAAAGGGTTATCTGAAGCTGGAACTGAAGAAGGGTTTCCGTCCCGATTTCTCTCTGATCCGGGAGTTCATGGCGATCGGCCTGCCTTCCATGATCGAGCAGCTGATCATGCGCGCCGGCATGGTCATCTATGCCAAAACGGTCGCCAGTCTGGGAACGGTCGCCTACGCGACGCACAATGTCTGCATGAATATCCAGGCCTTCTCATTTATGAATGGCCAGGCGTTCGCAGTTTCCGCTACGTCCCTGGTGGGGCAGAGCCTGGGCAAACGAAGACCGGATATGGCTGGGGCCTATTCCAGCCGTACGCAAAAACTGGGTATGGCAGTTTCGTTCATCCTGGTCATCTTGTTTATCTTTGGCGGCAGGTGGCTGATGACGCTTTACAGTGATGATCCGGAGGTCATTCGTCAGGGTACGACCATCCTTCGCATGGTCGCGTTGCTGCAGCCGTTGCAGTCATCCCAGTTCATCTTCGCAGGTGCCTTGCGAGGAGCGGGCGATACTCGCACAACGGCCATGATCACATTTATTACGGTGTTGCTGGTGCGTCCCCTTACGGCGATCTTCTGCATCAAGGTGCTGAACATGGGCCTGATCGGCGCGTGGGTCGCCATGATCTGTGACCAGTTCCTGCGGTCGCTGCTTGTCGGCATTCGGTATTATTCCGGCAAGTGGACGCGGGCTTATAAAGGACCGCGTACGGCATAAGTTTACGGCCTGGTCACGGTACAGTGTGCAGCTGAAATATAAGATTCTCAAAAAAATACAGGTTAGCGGTTGACAAATCGATGAAGATACGATAGAATATATTCCGTTGTAAGACAAAGGGGTATAGTTCAGTTGGTAGAACGTCGGTCTCCAAAACCGGATGTCAAGGGTTCAAGTCCTTTTGCCCCTGTGAAAACCCGCTAAAGAAGGCTCTTTGGCGGGTTATTTTTTACCCGTCTCGAAAGAGGGATGCAGTATGCAGTCATTACAAAATGAGCTTGCTCAGGTATTTGGCCAGTCAGTGATCAAGGGTACGTTAAGCGCTCCGGTCCCTGGCGTGGATGACCGCCGGATCAATATCCGGCTTGTTTTCGTGCAGGGAGAGGCGATGTATCAGTTCGAGCGGCTCACCCAGAAACAGGCTTTTCATGAAAATGTGAAGCCTCAGGAAGCGGCCGCCAAGGCCTTGGAATGGATGCAGAACTTCCGCCAGGCGGATCTTTGGACCAAGGATCGTCAGTACTCTTTTCGGATCACCAAAAAGGGTAAGGTCCTGTCCAATCAAAGGAAGCTGGATACGGAATTAAAGACAGAAGCCTCCCATGACCGGCAAAAGAAGTATCTGCTGCCGGAGGGGACGGTCATAGAGCCGCTCATCGACCTGGGAGTGTTCAGCAAGGAAGGCCGCCTCATCAAGTCCATGACAGACAAATACCGTCAGATCGAGCGTTTTGTGGAGATGGTGGAGGATGCCATTAAGGATGAGCCTAAGGACCGGGTCCTGCATATCGTGGATTTCGGCTGCGGCAAATCCTATCTGACTTTCGTCCTGTACTACTATCTCACCAAGATCCGCGGACAAAAGGTAGAGATGACCGGGCTGGATCTGAAAGAGGATGTGATCCGGCAATGCGCCGGGATCGCGGAGAAATATGGCTATGAACATCTTAAGTTCCTGCATGGAGATATAGCGGATTTTTCATCGGATGATCCGATGGATATGGTCATCAGCCTGCATGCCTGTGACACCGCTACGGATTTCGCGCTGTATCATGCCATTTCCTGGAAGTCCAGGCTGATCCTTTCCGTGCCGTGCTGTCAGCACGAAGTCTGCCACCAGCTGTCCAATGACGCGATCCCCGGTCTTACAGATTACGGGATCATTAAGGAGCGGATGGCGGCCCTGGTCACGGATGGATTGCGGGCTGACATACTAAAAGCGGCCGGTTATCAGGTGCAGGTCCTGGAATTTATCGATATGGAGCACTCGCCTAAGAATATCCTGATCCGGGCCCGTTATACCGGAAAGCCAAATGAGAAGGCGAGAGAACATGTGGAGGAGATCATAAACAGCCTGCACATTCAGCCTACTTTATATAAACTGATGCAAAATGAGGATTGATCATGAACGATAATAACTGGCAGGAATATACCTATACCGGACATGACCTTGGCGCCGTATATACCAAAGAGCGTACAACGTGGAAAGTCTGGGCGCCGACGGCGCTTTCCGTGAAGGTGAACCTGTTCGCGACCGGTAGTGACGAAGAAGAAGGTGCGGAATACATCGGGGCTTTGGATCTGCGCCGGGAAGATAAAGGAATCTGGTCCGTCAGCATGGATGGCGATTACGAAGGGATCTACTATACCTATTCCGTAGAGCATCCGTCCGGCACGGTCGAAACGGCGGATCTGTATTCCCGCGCGGTCGGTGTGGATGGACGGCGCAGCCGTATCACGGATCTGACCCGGACCAACCCGGAAGGCTGGGAAAATGACCATCGCATCCACGTGGAAGCCCCCACCGATGCTATCATCTGGGAGATCCATGTGCGTGATTTCTCCAGCGCGGAGAATTCCGGAATGAAGCACAAGGGCCAGTATCTGGCATTTACCGAAGAGAATACCCATCTTGAAGGGCATCCGGAGGTGCCGACGGGCGTGGCGTATTTAAAGGAGCTGGGCATTACTCACGTGCAGCTGATGCCGATCTTCGATTTCGCGACCGTTGAGGAGGCAAAGTCCAGCAAGGGACAGTACAACTGGGGCTATGATCCGCTTCATTTCAACGTTCCGGAGGGTTCCTATTCCACCGATCCCTGGCGGGGAGAGGTGCGTATCCGCGAGCTGAAAGAGATGGTGCAGGCCCTTCATAAAGCGGGCATCGGCGTTATCATGGATGTGGTCTACAATCACACCTACCATATCCAGGATTCTATTTTTCATAAAATGGTCCCGTATTATTACCACCGCATGAACGACCGGGGAGAATTTTCCAACGGGTCCGGGTGCGGCAATGAGGTAGCTTCGGAAAAACCGATGTGCCGGCAGTATATCATGGATTCTATCCGTTATTGGGTCGAGGAATATCATATCGACGGTTTTCGTTTCGACCTGATGGGAGCGCTTGATGTGGCCACTATGAACCGGATCCGTGAAATGCTGGATAATATGCCGGACGGACGCAGCATCCTGATGTATGGAGAACCGTGGTCAGGCGGAGCCATTTCCTTAAAAGAAGGGGTTCCGGCGGATAAGTTCCACGCCAGAAAGCTGCATGCGCGCATCGGCATCTTCCATGATGAGACCCGTGACGGGATCAAGGGCAGTTCCTTCCACAGACAGGAGCCCGGTTTTGTGAACGGAGCGCAGGATCAGGCCTGGAAGATCCGAAAGTCCATAAAGGCGTGGAGCGGGCCGCAGATGACAGTACGAGTCCCTTCACAAACAGTGACATATTGCTCGGCGCATGATAATTTTACCCTTTGGGATAAGCTGGTCAGCACCATTCATGCAGAGTGGATGAACTATGACGAACCGATCAAAGAACGACTGGAAGCCAACAAAATGGCGGCCGCCATCGTTCTGACATCCCAGGGTATAGCCTTCATGCAGGCCGGCGAAGAGTTCGGCCGGACAAAATATGGAGATGGAAACAGCTATCGCAGCCAGATCGAGATCAATCAGATCGACTGGTCAAGACAGATCAGGTTCGCGCCGCTGGTCGCCTTCTACAAGGATCTGATCCGCCTGCGCAAGTCCTATAAAGCGCTGCATGATCCCACAGAATACAGTGCCAACCGCATCTATTTTTCCATAGGTCATCACAGGGCTGTCGCCTATACGCTGCCCACGCTTCCCGGCGATCCAAGACGGCTTCTGGCTGTCCTGATCAACGCGTCGCATGAGGCAAAAGATGTAGAACTCGAGACCTGGAGCACTATAGAAATGCCCCGTCAATGGGAGGTGCTTCTGGATATGGATGGTCTCGCACAAGGGCCGAAACGCTTTGTTCCGGCCAATCATATCATCATCCCGCCCAAGACCGTATGGGTCCTTGGCGCAGAAAAAGAAAATACGGAGGAGAAAGCACAATGATCACACCGAAAATGAAGCAGTTGGTAGCCGGTGGCTCTGTCATCCGGGCTATGTTTGAAGAAGGACGTATCATGGCCGAGAAATTCGGTGCGGAAAATGTCTATGATTTCTCCCTTGGAAATCCGAATACGCCGCCTCCTGCCGCGGTCAAAGAAGCGATCTTTGATATCCTGGAGAACGAGCCGGAAATGATGGTCCATGGCTACATGAGCAATGTCGGATACGAAGATGTACGCAAGGCCATGGCAGACAATATCAACCGGAAGCAGGGCACGTCCTACACCGCGCGCAACATCATCATGACGGTCGGCGCGGCCGGTGCCTTGAATGTCGTAATGAAGACCATCATCGAGCCGGGGGATGAAGTGCTGCTGCAGGCGCCGTTTTTCGGAGAGTATCTGAATTATATCTCTAACTTCGACGGAAAGGCCGTTATCGTTTCTCCGGAATATACGAATTTCTCCATCAACTTCCCGGAGCTGGAGCAGAAGATCACTCCGAAGACTAAGGCAATGATCCTCAATACGCCGAACAATCCTACGGGAGCCATTTATTCGGAACAGGATATCATCCGCCTTTGCGATATCCTGCGCGCTAAGCAGAAGGAGTATGGTCACGCGATCTATCTGATCTCGGATGAGCCCTATCGTGAGATCGTCTTCGGAGGCCAGAACGTACCCTATCTGCCCTGTTACTATGAAAACGCCTTCGTAGGCTATTCTTACAGCAAGACCCTGTCTTTGCCGGGTGAGCGGATCGGCTATATCGTCGCGCCGGACTCCCTGGAGGACTTTGAGGGCACGGTAGCGGCGCTGTCTGTCGCGAACCGCATCCTGGGCTTTGTCAACGCGCCTTCCCTGATGCAGCGTGTAGTGGCCCGCCTGGGAGATATCTCTTCTGATATGACCATTTATCAGGAGAACAAAAAGGAGCTTTATGAAGCCTTGACCTCTTACGGATATGAGATGGTCGAGCCTCAGGGAGCCTTCTACATGTTCCCGAAAGCACCCGGCGGTGATGATAAGGCCTTCTGTGAGGCGGCCAAGGAGGAGAGGATCCTGGTCGTTCCGGGTTCCACCTTTGCCGGTCCCGGCTACTTCCGTCTGGCCTTCTGCGTATCCCGTCAGACGGTGCAGAACGCGCTGCCTGGTTTTAAACGGCTGGCTGAGAAATATCATTTAAAAGACTGATGTAAAGGAAGTTCAAGCGCCTGGAGCTTTTGGCTTAAGGCGCTCTTCCTGCTATTAAGAGAAGGTAAAGGGGGTCATTCCTTGGCACTGGAGATCCATCTGAAGGCCTTTGAAGGCCCGTTGGACCTGCTGCTGTATCTGATCGAGAAGAACAAGGTGGATATTTACGATATCCCGATCTTCGAGATCACCCAGCAATATATTGAGTATCTGCAGGAAATGGAAAAGATGAACATGGACATAGCCAGCGAGTTCATCGTTATGGCCGCGACTTTGATCAACATCAAGGCGCGTATGCTCCTTCCTGTAGAAAAGACTGATGACGAAGAGGAAGAGGATCCGAGAGAAGCTCTGGTCCGCCGCCTCGTGGAATTTCAGCGTTACAAGACGGCCGCCGGCCGCTTAAAAGGCATGCTTGCGGATCCGGACCGGCTTATCATCACAAGGACACCGGAAACGATCCGGGGAGAAAGACCGGTCCCTTCGGTCAAAAGCTTGCTGGAACCGGTCCAGCTCGAAGAATTATATGAATTGTGCCGCCGCGCGATCCTGATCCAGGAAGAAAGCTTTGATGATGTGCGCGCCGGTTTCAAAACAGTAGAACATGAGGAGTACACGGTAGAGGAGAAGATCGACTCGCTCTTTCATATGCTGAATCTGCTGCAGAAAGTCAGCTTTTATCAGCTGCGTCATGAAAGCCATTCCAAAACGGAGACGATCACCTTTTTCCAGGCGATGCTGGAACTGGCACGCATGAATCTGGTGACCTTATCTCAGGATGGGCTGTTTCAAGACATCATCATGAAGCAAAAGAGCGGTGACGAGGAGAATAAGGAAGATGGAACGACAGAATGAGTGTATCGTGGAGGCATTGCTTTTCGCGGCGGGAGAACCGGTAAGCGCGGAGCACATTGCCAAAGTCCTGGAGGTCGAAACACAGGAAGCGGTCGAGACCGTTGAACACCTGAAAGAAGTCTATGACCGGGAACATCGCGGTATGCAGATCCTTCGACTGGAAAAGTCGTACCAGATGACGACACGGCCGCAGTACTATCCGAATGTTCAGAAAATGTACCGCTCCGGACAGCGGATCACTTTATCAGAAACACAGCTGGAAACACTGGCCATCGTGGCTTATAAGCAGCCGGTCACCAAGCAGGAGATCGCGGATATCCGCGGCGTTCAGTCTGACGCGGTGGTAAACCGTTTGGTCGAATACAATCTGATAACGGAAAAGGGACGCAAGAAAACTCCGGGGCGTCCGGTCCTGTTCGGTACGACGGATGAGTTCCTGCGCAATTTCGGGATCGAAACGATCAAAGATCTTCCGCATCTGGATCCGGCCAATCAGGAACAGCTGGAGCAGCTTCGCCTGGAACAGTTGAACACAGAAGAGGAGAAGGAACAATGATCCGTCTGCAGAAGTACCTTGCGCACGCGGGGATCGGCTCCCTTCGCGCCTGTGAACGATGGATCGCGGAGGGCAAGGTGACCGTAAACGGCGAGATCGTGACCGAGATGGGCATTCAGATCGATCCGGAAAAAGATACCATCTGTTTCAAGGGCAAACCGGTCCAGGGGGAAGAGAAAAAAACGACCATCATGCTAAATAAGCCGGATGGATATGTGACCACCGCTAAAGATCAGTTCGGTCGGCCATCGGTCCTGGACCTGGTGGATATACCTGGCGTTAGACTCTATCCTGTAGGGCGTCTGGACTACCAGACCACGGGCTTGCTGATCCTGACCAATGATGGGGAGCTGACCCAGAGCCTGACCCATCCCAAACATCATTTCCCGAAAACGTACGAGGCGCTGCTGCAGGGAGAGGTCAAAAGCCAGGACCTGGAAACGCTTCGAAAAGGCGTCGTGCTGGATGATGGCTATCGGACGCGTCCGGCCGGAGCCCGCCTGATCGGACTGAACGGGCATAACAGCCGGGTCGAGATCACGATCTATGAGGGGAAAAACCATCAGGTGCGCCGCATGGCCAAGGCTATCCGTCATCCTGTGCTGCGCCTGAAACGAGTGCGGGTCGGGGATCTGACACTGGGAAATCTGAATGAGGGTACCTGGCGCAAACTGACTCCCAAAGAGATCCAATCATTGAAAGCTGCCGCTCAGACAGACTCACAGAAAGACCGGAAGGGGAAAAGAAAATGAATCTGACGGAAGATGTGCTCAAGCGCATTGAAGAGCGTTACGCAGGATTGAGCAAGGGCCAGAAACGGTTAGCGGATTATATTCTGAATCATTATGATAAAGCGGTCTATCTGACGGCTTCCAAGCTGGGGCAGGAAGCCAGTGTTTCCGAGTCGACCGTCGTGCGTTTCGCGATCGAATTGGGCTATGACGGCTATCCGGAGCTAGGAGCGGCGCTGGAAGAACTGGTCAAGAACCGTCTGACATCGGTACAGCGCATGGAGGTCTCTACCGGGCATATCAATCATGAGCATGTCCTGGCTTCGGTCCTGCATGCAGATATCGAGAACCTGAAGGATACCCTGGATGAGGTCGATGAAGAGCAGTTTGCGAAGGCGGTAAGCATGATCAAACAAGCCCGCCGGGTCTATATTCTTGGAGTACGCAGCTGCGCGGCCTTGGCCAGCTTTCTGGGCTTTTATCTGAACTTTATCTGTGATGACGTCAAGCTGATCCACACCAACAGTGTGAGTGAGACTTTTGAACAGGTGCTGAACGTAAATGACCAGGACGTGTTCATCGGCATCAGCTTCCCGCGGTACTCCAAAAGAACATCCCGTGTCATGGAATTCGCGAGATCCCGAGGGGCCAAGTGCATCGCGATCACAGATTCGGAGCTGTCACCTTTGGTTCCCTTGGCGGACAATGCCTTGCTAGGCCGCAGCAATATGATCTCGTTCGCGGATTCTCTGGTAGCGCCTTTGAGCGTGATCAATGCCCTGATCGTGGCGCTGAGTCTCGAAAAGCAGGAGGAGATCAAAGGGTCGCTGGCCGATCTGGAATCGATCTGGATGCAGTACGATGTCTATAACAGCGATCAGGGAACGGGAGGATCCGGACTCTGATGGTTAAGTATGATATTATCGTGATCGGAGCCGGGGCCGCAGGGCTTATGGCCGCGCAGAAAGCGGCTGGCATGGGTGCCCGGGTGCTGCTTCTGGAGCGGAATGAAAAAGCCGGCCGCAAGATCGCGATCACCGGAAAGGGCCGATGCAATGTGACCAATGATTCCGATGAAACGACCATCGAAGAAAACATGGTCACCAATCCGCGGTTTGTCCGTTCCGCGGTGCACCGGTTCCAGCCTCATGACACGATGCGGATGATCGAAGAACTGGGGGTCCCTTTGAAAGTGGAACGGGGACAGCGGGTGTTTCCCGTATCGGACAGGTCCTTTGATATTATCGATGCATTGGTCAAAGGCTGCCGTAAGAACCATGTGACATTCCGCTTTTCCAGTCATGTGCGGGAAATAACCAAGCAGGAAGATGCTTTTGAAGTCCGTACAGATCAGGAAACATTCCGTGCCGCTAGGGTCATTCTCTGCACAGGAGGTGTCAGCTATCCGACGACCGGTTCGACCGGGGACGGATATCCGCTCGCAAAGAGCTTCGGCCATTCGGTAACGCCCATCAATGGCGGCCTGGTCCCGCTGGTGACAAAGGAGAACTGGGCCAGAAACTTAAAAGGACTCTCTTTACGGAACGTGGCGGTCAAGGTCACATCAAACGGGAAGACCGTGTTTTCGGATTTCGGAGAAATGCTTTTCACCCATTTTGGCATATCCGGACCGGTCGTCTTAAGCGCGTCCAGCCGGACAGGAGCCTGGCTTCGCAAAAAAAAGACCGATTGGAAAAATGCATCGGTCGTTTTCCATATCGATCTGAAGCCAGCGCTTGACGAAGAAATGATGGATGAGAGACTGCGCCGGGATCTGGAAAAATATAATAAAAAACAACTGATCCATGCCATGGAAGACTTGCTTCCCAAGCGACTGATCCCGGTCGTGATCAAAGAGGCGGGATTGTCAGAGACCCTGCGGGCGGACACGCTGTCCGCGGAAGCAAAGCGATCGCTCAGAAACACGCTGAAGGATCTGAAACTGACGATCCTCGGAACCAGAAGCGTGGATGAAGCCATCATCACCCAAGGCGGGGTGGAGGTTCGAGAGGTCGATCCCAAGACCATGGAATCCAAACTTGTGCCCGGTCTCTATTTTGCGGGTGAACTATTGGATATAGATGCTCTAACAGGCGGATTCAATCTGCAGATCGCCTTTTCGACCGGATGCGCCGCGGGCTTAAGCGCGGCGGCGTCTTTGAAAGAGGAATAAGGAGGGACCATCAATGATCATAGCTATGGACGGACCGGCGGGAGCCGGGAAGAGTACGGTGGCCAGAAGAGCCGCAAAAGCTCTAGGCATGCATTATGTAGATACCGGCGCCATGTACCGCGCTATCGCGTACGGCATCGTCAAAAGCGGCACTTCGGAGGCAGATGCGGAAGCTGTCGTGGAACAGATGGATATCGATGTGCGGTATGAGCAGGATGAGCAGCATGTTTATGTCGCGGGCGAGGATGTGATGCCCTTCATCCGGACACAGGAGATCTCCGACGCGGCCAGCCGCTATTCGGCTAAGCCTTATGTACGCGCCAAACTTCTGGAAACGCAGCGCCAGATCGCCAAAACCTATGAGGTGATCATGGATGGCCGGGATATCGGAACGGTCGTGCTGCCGGACGCCGATCTCAAGATCTTTATCACAGCTAATCCGGCGGAACGGGCCAGACGCCGCGCGCTGGAACTGGAGATGCGGACCGGAGAGAAGCAGAATGTCCAGGCCATTGAGGCAGAGATCCGGGAGAGAGACTATCGTGACAGCCATCGAGAGATCGCGCCTTTGAAGCAGGCGGATGACGCGGTGCTTCTGGACACGACCAATCTGTCCATCGAAGAAGTGGTCCAGGAGGTCTGCCGCCTGGCGGAGGAGAAAAAACATGCCTGAGATCCGTGTCGCTAAGACGGCCGGATTCTGCTTCGGCGTGCGCAACGCGGTCGATATCGCCCGCAAAACGGCCAGGGAGAAAGAAGGCACGGTCTATACCTACGGACCGCTCATCCATAATGAATCGGTCGTAAGGCGCCTGGAAGAAGAAGGGATCATCAGCGTCGATTCGCTGGATGACCTGAAACCGGGCGATACGGTCATCATCCGCGCTCACGGTGTAGGAGAAGCGGTCTACCGGGAAATGGAAGAAAGGGGACTTAAGGTCATCGATGGGACCTGCCCCCGGGTCAAGAGCATCCATCGCATCGTCCAAAGAGAAGAGGCGGCCGGACGGACCATCTTGATCTTCGGAGATCCCGATCATCCCGAGGTCAAGGGGATCGATGGGTGGTGCAAAAACCCCCGATTTATCATTTCAGACGAGAATGACCTGGATCAGCTGCCGGATCCGGGAGAAAAAGCCTTTTCTTTGGTCGAACAAACAACATTTAATCAATATAAATTTCTTAAAATGGTTGAGAAATTAAAAAAGATGAGTTATAATGACCTTAATGTGTTTCCGACGATATGTCAGGCTACGCGTGAGCACCAGGAAGAAGCGGTGCAACTGGCCCGGCAATCCCAGGTAATGATCGTCATCGGCGGGAAACACAGCTCCAATACGCGTAAGCTTTTTGAATTGTGCAAGGAGCAATGTCCTCACACTTATTTAATAGAGGATGCGGATCACTTGCCTTTGGAAGAGATTCGTATCTGCTTGGAGAAGGGAGCCTCTACGGTTGGCGTTACGGCAGGGGCATCCACGCCGAATTATATCATGCAGGAGGTAATAGGTAAAATGAGCGAAAACGTTAATTCTTTTGAAGAATTGCTCAACGAGAGTTTCAGGGAGGTCCATTCACGGGACATCGTCAAGGGTACGGTCGTACAGGTTGGAGAAACAGAGATCGTATTTGATATTGGTTACAAGTGCGATGCGACCATGTCCAAGGATGAGTTTGGTGGTACGGATGCTCCTTTGAGTGAGCAGGTACACGAGGGCGATGTAATGGATGTTCTGGTCGTCAAGGTCGGAGACAGTGAGGTGACCTTGAGCCGCCGCCGTCTTCTTCAGAATAAGGCCTATGCTGATCTGCAGGATTCTCTGGACAACAAGACCGTCCTTAAGGGCGTTGTTACTGAAGCTTTCGACAATGGTATCGTAGCGCTGTATGAAGGCGTTAAGGTCTTCATCCCCGCCTCTCTGGTCGATGTTCGCCGCGTCAATGATCTGAAGACTCTGATCGGTCAGGAGATCTCCTTCCGTATCATCCGTCTGCAGCTGCGCCGCCGTCGCGTCCTTGGTGACCGCCGCAGTGTCATTGCTGAGGAAAATGCCGCCAAGAGAGAAGAAACTCTTAAGAATCTGGAAGTCGGAGCCCGTGTCAAGGGTACCGTCAAGACCCTCACCAATTTCTGCGCGTTCGTAGATCTGGGTGGCATCGATGGTATGCTGCACATCTCTGAGATGGGCTGGAACGTGGTCCGTCATCCGAACCAGGTCCTGAAAGAAGGTCAGGAGATCGAAGTCCTGGTCAAGGACATGAACCTGGAGAAGAACCGCATTTCCCTGAGCACCCGTTTCCCGGAAACCAATCCGTGGAATGGTGTTGAGGAAGAGTTCGCCGTTGGCTCTATCGTAGAAGGCAAGGTCGTGCGTTTTGCTGATTTCGGTGCTTTCGTTGAGCTGAAGAAGGGTGTAGATGCTCTGATCCATATCTCTCACATTTCCCGCAAGTTCGTCAAGACCCCGGGTGATGTCTTAAAGATCGGCGATATCGTCCAGGCCAAGGTCATCGACCTGAACATCGAGCAGAAGCGCATCGCGCTGTCTCTGCGTGAGCTTGAACCGGAAGAGCCGGCTGAGTACATCGAAGAAGTCATCGATGAGGCCGAGCTGGGTGATGAAGTAGTGGAAGAAGTCATTGAAGAAGTCGTCGAAGAGCCGACTGAGGCTGTCGAAGAAACTCCCGCTACAGAGGAATAATTCCCAAACCAAACAAAATAGCCAGGAGAGCAGTTCATGCTCTTTCCTGGCTTTTGTTTTGTATAAGAGAAATGAGACGATCAAAGCTTACCGGCCAGAACCAGCGCGAAGAGGATCAGCGTGATCAGGCAGATCACAGCGGTGATCATGACGCCGGGACTGATCTGATGAAGGCCTGACTTGTCTTCCGGAAGATGAGAGGACTCGGGTACCAGATGCGCTTTACGCAGCGTGATGACAAGCGGCTTGTAAAGGATCATGGTGATGGCTGCGTTCAGACCGCCTTTGATGAGGTTAAAGGGAAGAAAAACCGTCGGCAGCATGGCAGCGACCGCCTCACGCGGATATCCCATATAGATGGGCGTCAGCAGATAATTCCATAACAGCATGACGATGACCATAGCCACGACACCAAGAAGCAGACCGATGACCGCGCCTTTCAGGGTGCGGTTTTTCTTGTAAACGAAAGCGGCCAGACAGGCAAAGCTGACAGTGGACAAAAGATTCATGACCGCGCCGATCCAACCCGTTTCACTGACCGTAACCATTTCGATCAGAGTTACGACAAAGGAGACGAGAAAGGCAGACAGAGGGCCATAGATGAAGCCCGCGATCGTGATGATGATGTCCTTGGGTTCGTATTTCAGCACCAGGGGAGCCGGCGTTATGGGAATACGGACGACAGCCATCAACAGATAGGCCAAAGCAGCCATCATAGCCAATGTGACCATTCTTTTTGTGTTTTCGTTTTGCATTAGGAACCTCCTGAAAATGAAATATTTCGTAGGTCCAGGGAAATAAAAAGACCCGGAAGAGATCCTTCCGGGCAGAGAAAAAACAATGCAGCTTAAAACAATGCTTTCTTCTCTCATCCAGACTATAACTGTCGGTACCGGAATCTAACCGGATCGGCCACCAAGGTGGTTCGCGGACTATACCGCCGGTCGGGGATCACACCCTGCCCTGAAGAAACGTTTACTATAAAATTATATAACTCTTTTTAGATAGTGTCAAGAGGCTGTTGTTCAGTCACTTCAAGATTGAAATTGAGACGGCATGACCTTGAATTTTGTGACTCTTTGTGATACACTCATGGGATGGAAGAAAGGAGGCTCGCGAGTGAAGATACAGGAAACAAGCTGTGAAAAAGAAACGAAAGCTTTGGCGTTTGAGCTGGCCTGCGCCGCCCGCCCGGGAGATGTGTTTTGTCTCTGCGGAGATCTCGGCGTCGGCAAAACAGCTTTTGCGAAAGGCTTCGCTGAGGGGCTTGCGATCACGGAAGATGTGGTCAGTCCTACCTTTACCATCGTACGTGAATATGACGGACGGTTGAAGCTGTATCATTTCGACATCTACCGGCTTCCTGACAGCGACAGTCTGTATGATATCGGGTTTGATGAGTACATTGAAGCAGGCGGGGTCTGCCTGATCGAGTGGGCGGATCAGTTGCGGGAAGATATGCCGGAGGAAGCGGTCTGGATCACCATCGAGAAGATCCCGGCTCAAGGCCCTGACTTCCGAAGAATAACGATCAAGGATAGAAACGATGAAAATACTGGCCATTGAAGCCTCTGCCAAGACAGCCGGCGCCTGCGTCATGTCGGAGGGCCGCGTTTTGGCGGAATACAATATCAACAACGGTCTGACCCATTCCCAGACCTTAATGCCCATGGTAGCACAGGTAATGGAAGCGTCCGGGCTTAAGGGAGAAGATCTGGATGTCGTGGCTTTCACCAACGGACCGGGATCTTTTACCGGACTCAGGATCGGAGCAGCCACCGCGAAAGGCCTGGCCATGGGGTGGAACAAGCCGGTCCTTCCGCTGCCTACGCTGGAGGCGATGGCTTGCGGAGCGGTGGAGTTTGAAGGACTGGTCGTACCGGTCATGGACGCGCGCAGACATCAGGTCTATACAGCCGTCTACAGAAGCGTTGGGGGAGGGCTGACGGAAGTCCTTTCTGCAAGAGCCATCGCGGCTAAGGACCTGGTAAGTTTCCTGGAAGAACAGAAGGAAAAGGTCCTGGTCCTCGGAGATCAGGAGGCGGTCGGACCGTTTGAAGGACGCATGGACGCGCCGGCCCATATGAGAGAGATGCGCGCAGCGTCTCTTTGCTGGATCGCGGAAAGAAAGCTTGATTCCGGAGTGAGCCCGGTCCCTTCAGATCAGGTCACAGTGGAATATTTGAGACGCCCGCAGGCCGAGCGGGAAAGACTGGAAAAAGAAGCCGCACATGGAAAATGATATTATTTTCCGCTCTATGGAGCTAAAGGATATCGACCAGGTCGAGGCCATCGAACAGGATTGTTTTTCTCAGCCATGGTCCAGAGAGTCTTTGCTTCATGAATTGGAAGAAGGACATGGCGCTCATTATATCATCGCCGCCCGGGGAGAGGAAGTTCTGGGCTACGCGGGATTCTGGCAGGTCTTTGACGAGGCGCACATCACCAATGTCGCGGTGCGCCGGGATGTCAGGCGAATGGGCATTGCCCGTGCCATGATGAAGGAAATGGATGAGTTAAGCCGCAAGCTGGGCATTCTTTATCAGACACTGGAAGTTAGAGTGTCCAATGAGGCGGCCAGAGACCTGTACCGGTCGGTGGGATTTGTTTCCGCCGGGATCCGCCCCGGTTATTATGAGAAACCGAAAGAGGATGCGGACATTCTCTGGAAAGAAGTGCATGTGTGAACCTTTCGTCACACTCAGGAATGGAGGTTATTATGGATCTTTACCCTGAAAGCAAAAAACGATTCTCAGAAGACCTGTTTAAAGAGCCGACCAGTGTCTATCGCGGCGCGCCGTTCTGGGCCTGGAATCATCATCTGGAGGAGGAGACCATCCGCAAGCAGGTCGGGATCTTCCGGGAGATGGGAATGGGCGGCTATCACGCCCATGTTAGGACCGGTCTGGATACTCCCTATCTGGGAGAAGAATTCATGCATATGATGCAGGCGGCGCTGGATGAAGCAAAATCCAAGGGGCTTTTGCACTGGCTGTATGATGAGGATCGCTGGCCTTCGGGTGCTGCCGGCGGCCTTGTGACAGAGGATCCGGACCTGGCCCAGAAAAAGCTTATGTTTACGGCTTTCCCGGAAAAAGGGGCAGTGCCTTTCCAGAAAGATACGCATTTTTCGTATGGAAAGTATTATGAGCTGGGCCGCTATCAGGTAGAGCTGAAAAACGGTTTTCTTTCCTCTTATAAGAGAGTGTCCGGTCAGGAAGAGGCGGATTGGTACGCCTACTTGTATCTGACGCCTTGTTCACCATGGTATAACAATAAGAGCTATGTGGATACATTAAAGAAGAGTGCGATCGAGAAGTTCCTTCGGATCACGCATGACACCTACGCGCAATGGTTCCAGGATGATTTCGGGACCAGCATCCCGGCCATCTTCACTGATGAACCGCAATTCGCCCGTAAAGAGACCTTAAAAGATCCTTCCCGGGAGCAAAGCGTCAACATTCCCTTTACGGATGATCTGGAGGAGACCTATACCGAAGCCTATGGGCAGAGCCTCCTTGATCACCTGCCGGAACTGTTCTGGGAGTGGGAGGACGGTCATATCAGCGTGACCCGCTATCATTACCATGATCATGTGTGTGAGCGCTTCGCCTCCGGTTTCGCGGATACGATCGGCGCCTGGTGCAGGGAGCATGGTCTGATGCTGACCGGTCACATGATGGAAGAACCTACCCTGGAATCCCAGACGGGCATGCTGGGAGAGGCTATGCGCTCTTACAGAGGGTTTGGTCTGCCCGGCATCGATATGCTGTGTGACAGAAGAGAGTACACCACGGCCAAGCAGGCGCAAAGTGCCACCCATCAGCTGGGCTGTCCGGGTGTGCTGAGTGAACTGTACGGTGTTACGAACTGGGATTTTGATTTCCGGGGCCATAAGCTGCAGGGTGACTGGCAGGCAGCCTTGGGAGTCACGACCCGCGTACACCACTTGACCTGGATGAGCATGGAAGGAGAGGCGAAGCGGGATTATCCCGCCTGCATCGGTTTCCAGTCTCCTTGGTATAAAGAATATAAAAAAGTGGAGGATCACTTTGCCCGGGTCAACACTGCGATGACCCGCGGAACCGCCAAGGTCCGGATCGGCGTGATCCATCCCATCGAAAGTTATTGGCTGTATTTCGGGTCCAATGAAAAGACCGGCATGATCCGCGAAGAGATGGATGAACAGTTTCAGGCCCTGAACCGGATGCTCTTGCTGGATACTTTGGACTTTGATTATATCAGCGAATCGTTGCTGACCAGTCTGCCGGCGCAAAAGGAAGAGGCTTTGTTTACGGCCGGGGCTATGCGGTATGAAGTCATCGTCGTTCCTCCGCTCAAGACCATCCGTTCTGCCACATTGGAACGGCTGGAAGCCTTTGTTCAGGCGGGCGGAAAGGTGATCTTCCTGCAGGAAGCGCCTAAGCTGGTCGACGCTGTCCCTTCGGAACGCGCTGTTCTTCTTCAAAAACAGTGCCTTACGGTGCCTTTCATCAAGACCAGGATCCTGGAAGCGCTTGAGCCCTGGCGGGATGTTGAGATCCTTTCTCTGTCCCGCTCTGTTCATACGGATCATTTCCTCTATCAGATGCGAGAGGATGGCCGGGACAGATGGCTGTTTGTCGCGAGGGGTACCAAGATGGAAGACCCGGACCAGCCCAAGGAAGAGGCTATCGAGATCCGCATCAAGGGAACATGGAGACCGGTCTTTTATGATACGATCCGTGGAACGCGTCAGCAGATCCCTTACGCGGCGGAGAACGACTTTACCATCGTACGATTCTCTGTATATGAGCATGACAGTCTGCTGATCCGGCTGGAACCGGGGACAGAGAGGCAGGCAGATCCTGCGATCACGGCGCTTCATCCCGAAGTCTTGCGCAAGCAGTCTGTGACGATCGAAGACATCGTCCCGGCCCGGCTGGAGGAACCCAACGTATTGCTGCTGGATATGGCCCGGTACCGTTTGGATCAGGGTGCGTGGATGCCAAAGGAAGAGATCCTGCGTATCGATAACGCGGTGCGGGACATCCTTGGCTATCCGCACAGAAAGAAAGAAGTCGCGCAGCCCTGGACAATGGAAGAAGAACCAGAGTACAAGCATCGTCTGGAACTAAGCTATACGGTCGAACTCGATACCGACCTGGAGGGGTTATCTCTGGCTTTGGAAAACAGAAAGAACTCATCGGTCCAGGTGGATGGAGAGCCTGTTTCCATGGATCAGACCGGCTGGTACGTCGATCCGGCGATCGAGACCATCGGCCTTCCTCCGATGAAAAAAGGACAGCACAAGATCCTGATCTCTTACCCCTACGGGCCCAAGACCAACCCTGAAAACGCCTTCCTTTTAGGAGACTTTTCTGTGCAGGTGCAGGGGCAGCACTGCGTGCTGGGACAAGCCGTCCGAGAACTTGCCTTCAGTGATCTTTGCCATCAGGGACTGCCGTTCTATGGAGGAAATGTGGTCTATGACATCCCGGTCGAGCTCGAACAGGATGGACAGCTTTCTATTGAAGCGACCCAGTTCAGAGCCCCCTTGTGGGCGGCGGCGCTGGATGATGGAGAGTATCAGGATCAGCCCTTTGCTCCCTATCAGGTCGTTCTTCCGGCAGAAAAGGGAGGCCATACCCTTCATCTGAAAGTATATGGAAGCCGGATCAATACCTTTGGTCAGGTCCATAATTGCGATGAAACGATGGATTGGTTCGGGCCGGATTCCTGGCGTACAGAGGGAACCGCGTGGTCCTACGAGTACCATCTGCATCGGACGGGCTTTTTGAAGAGCCCAACGATCTATATAGAATAATTCAAATCAGTTTTGGAGGTTGACGTGAAAAATAAAAAAGAAAAAGTTAAAAAGGTGAAGACTCCGAAACAGCCGGGACCGGTCCGCAGCAAGATCCAGAAGATCACCGGACCGATCACGGCCATGTATGAAAAACGGCCTGTTGGAGGTATTCTGCTCATTGCTTTCGTAAGCTATCTGCTGATCGAGATCCTGAGCCGTCATTCTTTGCTGAAGGCTTTATCCTTCATGGTTACGAAGCCTCACCTGTTCGCCTATAACGCGCTGATCATCGCGGCCACCTTATCGATCGCTTTATTCTTCCGGAAGCGGACATTCGTAACGATCCTCATCACTACCATCTGGTTGCTGCTGGGCTTTATCAACTTCATCGTTCTTTTCTTCCGCAGCACACCGTTTTCGTTCACGGACATCATGGTCCTGGGCTCTGTGAAATCGATCATTTCACAATATCTGGAGGTCTGGCAGCTGATCGTGATCATTGCGTTTTTCGCTCTGGTCATATTGCTGCTGATCCATCGTTACCACAGGTCTCCCAAATGGAAACGCCTGCCGGTCAAAGGCGCGATCAGTCTGGTGACGCTGGCCGGCGCGGTGGCGTATCTGACCTTCCTGTTTTCCTCGAACGGAGTCTTGTTGAGAAACGTGTACAATATCGTAGATGCCTACCGGCAGCAGGGATTCGTCATCATGTTCTCGGAAAGCGTTTTCGTACGCGGCGTTGGAAAACCGGACACCTATTCAGCTCGTAACGTTAAGGATATCGCCAAGATGCTGGGGATCGAAGATACGTCTACTAAAAAGAAGTCGAAAAAGGCCCAGCAGGAAGAGCGGGAAGAAGTGATACAGGAAGCCTCTCTGGCTACACCGAATATCATCTACCTGCAGCTTGAATCTTTCTTTGATCCCAATCATCTGAAGAATTTCACTTTTTCCGGCAACCCCGTTTCCTATTATACGGAGCTGAAAGAAAACTATACCAGCGGCTATCTGAATGTTCCTTCCTTTGGCGCCGGAACGGTCAATACCGAGTTTGAGATCCTGACCGGGATGAATCTGGACTACTTTGGCCCGGGTGAATATCCCTTCAGTACGATCCTTTTGGACAATACCTGTGAAACGATGGCCTATAACCTCAGGGAAAAGGGCTATGTCAGTCATCTGATCCACAATAATAAGGGAAGCTTCTACCGCCGCAATCAGGTTTATCCGAACCTGGGATTCGATACCTTCACATCTATTGAATACATGCAAGGTGTTGAGATCAACCCCTTGGGATGGGCAAAAGACAAGATCCTGACGGAGCAGATCCTTATGGCGCTGGATTCCACAGAAGGACAAGATCTGGTCTACACGGTCTCGGTTCAGGGACACGGCAAGTATCCGGAAGAAGAACTGGAAGGTTATAAGCAGTATTCGATCAAAGAGTGCGGCATCGAGGACTGGGAAGAAAGTGATATCACGGGATTTGAATATTACATGAATCAGATCTCGCAGATGGATACCTTCTTAAGAGACCTGACAACAGCTCTCTCCAACCGCGACGAGCCTTGCGTTCTGGTCCTGTATGGAGATCATCTGCCTGACTTCGCGTTTAACGCGGAAGACATGGACAATGATACGCTGTATCAGACGGAATATGTCATGTGGAGCAACTTCCTGCTTCAGCAACAGGATAAGGATCTGGAGGCTTATCAGCTCTCCGCCTATATCATGGAGCGCATCGGTATGGATAACGGTGTTCTTACGAAGCTTCATCAGCAGCGTGAAAAAGAACCGAATGCCGAGACCTATCAGGATGACCTGAAAATGTTGGAGTATGACATGCTGTACGGCAACCGTATGATCTATAACGGCAAAAACCCGTACCCCAAGGCTGATACTCAGTTTGGCACCGAGGAGATCCTGATCACGGACGCGATCTACAAAATGGATACCAAGACCTTGATCGTAAAGGGCGAGAATTTCACGGAAAGAAGCCTGGTCTATATCAATGATAAGCAGGTGCCTCATACGGAATTCATCATGCCGCAGATGCTGATGGTCCCGGATATAGAGGTCGAAGAAGAAGACCGGATCATGGTCGCCCAGGTGACGCAGGATCAGGAGATCCTGAGCACCACAGAGGAATTCTATATCCTCGATATGGAAGAATCCTCCGAAGAAGAAAAGGAATAAATGAAAACAGGCTCTCTGATATGGTTCAGAGCGCCTGTTTTTAGCGTTAATACAGGAAAGTTCAGACAAATGGACGTTCTTCGAATCCGTCCTTGCCCATGACGGTCATGGATGGGAAACCAAGACGCTTCAGAAGATCGACGGCCTGTTCGTATCCACGGGTCAGCAGGGAGGCATCGTGGCAATCGGTCGTGATGATGAGCCTTGCTCCTTCCTGCTGAAGGAAGGAGAGCAGGGTGACCGAAGGATAGGGTTCTTTGCACTTGCCCCTTGCAACAGCGCCCAGATTCAGCTCAAACAAGGCTCCGCGGGTGACCAGAGTGTGGAGCGTGTCTTTGGCCATGGACAGATACTTAGGGTTCTGTTCCTCCAGATAATGCAGAGAATCATTGAATTTGCGGTAAAGATCAAAATGACCGATCACATCCGGATGGACGGTATCCCAAAGGATCAATTCGCGACGAAAATAGTCTTCGACCATGCAAAGAATGTCACCATGATACAATTCCTTTACCATGGTCAT
Organism: uncultured Eubacteriales bacterium; assembly: GCA_900316145.1. GTDB lineage: Bacteria > Bacillota > Clostridia > Lachnospirales > Bianqueaceae > RUG159. The sequence goes on along the minus strand of ONBQ01000043.1, from coordinate 7,242 downwards.
AAGACCCTCTCCATCCATGTCGATGGGATAGTATTTGTCATTGCCGGGCATGAAATGGATGCTGCCGATGCGGTAGTCCCAGTCCAGACCGTCCGGTTTGGAATCCAGATCCCACTCGATGCCGGTGTACAGGCGGATCCGGTCGCCATATTTTTCAGAAAGCCGGCCGATCTCGGAGCGATAACGAGTGACTTTGTCAGGATCCATGCCGGGACAATAAGGGTCGAAAGGAGAATGACTGTGCCCGGAAAACCCGAGCGCTTCCATTCCGTTTGCGATAGCGGTCTGTACCATTTCCTCCAACGTGTTTTTTCCGTCACAGTAGGTGGAATGGGTGTGGATATTGGAGATCATGAATGGAGCCTCCTTGTTGATAGTAAGCTTATTATAGCAGAGGGAAGAAGACTTGACAATTCCTTTCAACACGCTTACAATCAATATACCCTGTATGAAAAGAGGAATAAACATGCGTATAGAAGATATCGTCCGTCAGTTTCAGGTGGAAGATGAGATCGTTTCTTGTGAGGCGTTCGGATCCGGCCACATCAATGATACATTACGAGTCCGGTTTTCCGGAGATACCCCCGATATGGTCCTGCAGAAGATCAATGTTTCGATCTTCCCGGATCCTTATGGTCTGATGGAAAACGCGGTCCATGTCACGGACTTCCTGCGGGACAAGCTGAAAAAAGAAGACCGTGATTATGAAAGAGGAACGCTTGCCTTCGTTCCGACCAAGGATGGCCGTTGGATCTTTGATGATGGAGAGGGCGGTTTCTGGCGCATGTCCAAACTGGTGCCGCGTACCATGAGTTATGATCTGGCGGAGAACGCGGAGATGTTCCGGTCCTCCGGTCAGGCTTTTGGCCAGTTCATGGCGGACCTGAATGACTTCCCTGCGGAGACCTTGCATGAAGTGATCCCCAATTTCCATAACACGGTCAAGCGGTTTGAGACGTTCCGCAAGTCCCTTGAGAAAGATGTCATGGGCCGGGCGGATAGCTGCCGGGAGGAGATCGATTTTGTCCTGTCCCATGAGGCTCTTTGCCATGAGATCGTTGACCGCATCGAGAAGGGCATCCTGCCGCTCAGAGTTACCCATAATGATACCAAGATCAACAATATCCTCATGGACAGCGAGACCGGAGAAAGCGTCTGCATCGTTGACCTGGATACGGTCATGCCGGGCTCATGCCTCTATGATTTCGGAGACAGCATCCGCTTTGGCGCGACCCATGCCCTGGAGGATGAGACCGACCTGTCCAAGGTAGATGTGGATCCCGAACTGTTCAAAGCGTATACGGAAGGTTATCTTTCCACTACCGGTGACAGCCTCACCGCCGAGGAGAAAAGCCTCCTTGTTACGGGAGCCATGGTCATTACATTTGAGACCGGAATGCGCTTTTTGACGGATCATCTGGATGGGGACGTGTATTTCAAGATCGCCCATGAAGGACACAATCTGGATCGAGCCAGAACCCAGTTCAAACTGGTGCGGGATATGGAAGAGAAAAGAGACTTGCTGGAAGGCATCGTAAATGAATTATGCTGAGACCTGAATGTAAGATGCGACTGTGGAGCGATCCTCCACAAACAATAGAACCTCATGAAGCCGGAAGGCTTTCATGGGGTTCTGCGCCTATAGAGGAGAGTTTTCCGGAAGGAGTGGTCCGCGGGGAGCGCTATGAAGCGATCTTTGCGGCGGAAAAAACACTGGAAGATGTGAGCCTGTGCCTGTCCTTTCAGGATCCGGAGTGGAAGAGGGAGGATTATCTGCTGATCCCTGCCGCGGTGTATGACGGCAACCGCTTCAAGATCAAAAAGCAGAATTATCCGCCGATGTTCGACCATTCGGAATATGAGCTGGATCCACCGGTAACGGTGACAGATATTCCGCATTTTGAGCAGGAGGGGGAGAGCGTGATCTCTCTGCGCGCCGGGGACAGTTCGCTTCCGGCTGTGTTTCTGTACCATCGGACAAGCGGAAAGGGACTTGCTTTTTTGTATGAATGCCGCTCCAGACATGGTGCCCTGGGGGAAAACGGGGTCGTGCTCCGGGAATCGGAAGAAGGTCTTTCGATCACGATCATGGATCCGATCGTGAGGAACGATGGCATGTACCGGTTCGGAGCGATCTCCAGCAAAGTTCCCTGTGAGGATAAGGCGGGAGTGCTGCAAAAGGGCGATAGGGCTTCTTTGATCGTTGAGCAGTATGCCTTTTCCTGTGATTCACTGGATGTGTTTTTCCAGATCGTTCTGCGCTTATCCCACAAAGAGGACCCATTGGCCGGCACAAGGACCAGGCGGGAACCGGGTGAAAACGGTACGCCGTCCATCAATGGAGGGTTCCGGCTGGTCGAACAGAAGTACAACCAGTATAATTGGAAAAAGGACGGGGCCTTCTATCAGACCGGCGAGGGACAGAATATCTTCAGTATCTGGCAGACAGGCTGGGTCGGAGGGATCAATGCTGCTTATGCCTTGTACAGAAGCGGCAATCCGGTCTCAAGAGGCAGAGCAAAGGCTACGATGGATTTCATGTTCCGTCATATGCAGGCTCCGACCGGTTTTTTCTACGGTATTTCCGACGGCAGCAATATCTATGGGGATGATTTTTACGATCAGGACAACAAGGCTTTCGCGATGGTGCGCAAAAGCGCGGACGCGTTGTATTTTTCCCTCCGGATCCTTCTCAGAATGCGTCTGCGCCGGGAGATCCCGGATCCTTTGTGGGTCCAAGGAGCAAGAAAAGCGGCAGATGCTTTCGTGACACTGTTTCAGACCTATAGACAGCTGGGGCAGTTCATTGACGTGGATACCGGACGGATCCTGGTCGGAGGGTCAGCGGCCGGCGCCTTGGTACCGGCGGGGCTCCTTCTGGCGGCCGAGTATTTCAAGGAGGATCATTACAGACAGGCGGCGGAAGAAATAGGGGAGATGTTTGACCGCAAAGTGCTGCAGACAGGGGTGATCGGAGGCGGTCCGGGAGAGATCTTGTCCGCGCCGGATTCTGAAAGCGCGTATGCCCTTCTGGAGAGCTATATGATGCTGTATGAGAAGACCGGGCAGGAGACATGGCTGAAAAGAGCGCGATTCGCGGCCGCCATCTATACCACATGGTGCATGCCCTATGATTATCCCTTCCCGGAGGGGAGCATGTTTCAGGAGGCCGGAATGGTCACGACCGGCGCGGTATGGGCTAATGTGCAGAATAAGCATGGCGCGCCGGGACCCTGCACGTTTTCCGGGTCCGCGATGGCCAGGCTCAGCCGGGCTTTGAATGATCCGATCTACCTGAGGATCAGTGAGGACACCAGAAGCAATATCCCCCAGTATCTTTCACGGGCCAACCGTCCGCTGTGGAATTATGATCGCAGCAAGGCTTCTCCTCCTGGTTTTATGTGCGAACGGGTCAGTACGTGCGATTGGGAGGGGTTTGATAAGATCGGAGGCGTATACGAGACGGGGTGCTGGTGTGAGGCATCCTTGCTGCTGATGAAGGCGGATGAGGAGGATTGGTATAGCTAAACTATACCAAACTTTGCATAGAATTTGCTTTTTCGTTTTGTTTTTTGTGACATTTCTTGGTTTTCCCTTGACGTTCCAGAATCAGAATGGTAAACTTGTTATAATTCAAAGCATACAGATACTATACCAATTGGTATAGTATCAAAAATAAGGAGGTCATACAATGGCAGAAAACAGATATGTTGGCGAGTACCCGGTCATCGGTATCCGTCCGACCATCGATGGTCGTCGTGGTCCTTTGAAGGTCCGCGAGTCTTTGGAAGACCAGACCATGGGCATGGCGAAAGCGGTCAAAGAGCTTTATGAGCAGAATCTTTGCTATTCCAATGGCGAGCCTGTTAAGGTCGTCATCGCTGATACCACCATCGGCCGCGTAGCAGAGAGCGCCGCCTGCGCCGAGAAGTTCAAGAAGGAAGGCGTTGACATCACCGTTACCGTCACTCCTTGCTGGTGCTATGGTTCTGAAACGATGGACATGGACCGCAATACCATTAAGGCCGTTTGGGGCTTCAATGGTACCGAGCGTCCGGGTGCTGTATATCTTGCTTCCGTTCTGGCTACTCATGCGCAGAAAGGCCTGCCGGCTTTCGGCATCTATGGTCATGAAGTACTGGATATGGATGATTATCCGATCACGGAAGATGTCAAAGAGAAGCTTCTTCGCTTTGGCCGTGCCGCTGTTGCTGCCGCTACCATGCGTGGTAAGAGCTATCTGCAGATCGGTTCCGTTACCATGGGTATCGGCGGTTCTATCATGAATCAGGATTTCATCGAAGAATATCTGGGTATGCGTGTTGAGTCTATCGACGAGGTTGAGATCATCCGCCGCATGACCGAGGGCATCTATGACAAGGCCGAGTATGAGAAGGCTATGGTATGGGTCAAAGAGAAGTGCATAATGGGCTTTGACAAGAACCCGGAAGAGCTTCGTGACCGTCCTATGGTCAAAGATAAGTGGGATTTCGTCGTCAAGATGATGTGCATCATCAAAGACCTCATGAACGGCAACAAGAATCTGCCGGAAGGCTGCGAAGAAGAGATGGTCGGTCACAATGCCATCGCCGCAGGTTTCCAGGGTCAGCGTCAGTGGACAGACTTCTATCCGAACTGCGACTTCCCGGAAGCTCTGCTGAACACTTCCTTCGACTGGAACGGTGCTCGTGAGCCGTACATCCTGGCCACTGAGAATGATATCCTCAATGGTCTGGGCATGCTGTTCATGAAGCTTCTGACCAACCGCGCACAGATCTTCGCGGATGTCCGTACCTATTGGAGCGGCAACGCGGTCAAGCGCGTAACCGGTTATGACATCGAAGGTCATGCCAAGGATGCAGATGGTTTCATCCATCTGATCAACTCCGGCGCTGCCTGCCTGGATGCGAACGGCCGTGCTATCAATGAGAAGGGCGAGCCTGAGATGAAGAAGTGGTGGGAAGTCACTCCGGAAGATCAGGATGCCATTATGGCTGCTACCGAGTGGTGCCCGGCTGACTTCGGTTACTTCCGTGGCGGCGGATATTCCTCTCGTTATGAGACCCGTGCTGAGATGCCGGCTACCATGATCCGTCTGAACCTGATCCATGGTCAGGGCCCGGTCCTGCAGATCGCAGAAGGCTGGACGGTCAATCTGCCGGAAGAAGTTTCTGACACGCTGTGGAAGAGAACTGACTACACCTGGCCTTGCACATGGTTCGCGCCGCGTTGCGATGGTAAGGAAGGTCCGTTCAAGGATGCTTACAGTGTTATGAACAACTGGGGTGCCAACCATGGTGCTATCTCCTATGGCCACATTGGTGCCGACCTCATCACCCTGTGCTCCATCCTTCGTATCCCGGTCTGCATGCACAATGTACCGGAGAAGGACATCTTCCGTCCGGCTGCCTGGAACGCGTTCGGCATGGACAAGGAAGGCGCGGACTACAGAGCCTGCAAGAACTTTGGTCCTATGTACAAGAAATAATCGAACCGGATGACATCTGGTTTCCAGAATGGGCAGTCATGATCTCGTGTCGTGACTGCCTGTTTTTGTTGTCGGAAGCAGTATAAATATCTTGACAAAGTAAGGAAGATGTGATATAATATATTTAACATAATTAAATTGTATACAATATAAGGAGGATGCAACATGAACCTTTACGATTTTACAGTAAAAGCGCAGGACGGAAGCGACGTTTCTTTGGAGCAGTACAAGGGCAAGGTAGCTCTGGTCGTCAACACAGCTACCCAGTGTGGCTTCACCCCGCAGTATCAGCCGCTGCAGGAGATCTATGATAAGTATCATGATCAGGGTTTTGAGATCCTGGATTTCCCCTGCAATCAGTTTGGCGCTCAGGCTCCCGGCACGGAAGAAGAGATCCATACATTCTGCACCGGCCGTTTCGGCATCACCTTCCCACAGTTCGCTAAGATCGATGTCAATGGAGAGAATGCCATTCCGCTGTACAACTGGCTGGAAGAAGTTGGTCCGTTCAAAGGCTTTGGAAAGTCTCCGGCTGGCCTGATGATGTCCGGGATCGCCAAGAAGATGGACAAAGACTATAAGAATAACGGAAAGATCAAATGGAATTTCACCAAGTTCCTGATCGACCGTGAAGGTAACTTTGTAGAGCGTTTCGAGCCCACCGCTAATATGAAAGCAGTCGAAGCCGCTATCGCCAAACTGATCTAAACGATCGGATTCAAAATGGAGCTGCCGCAGACCATAGTTCGCGGCAGCTTTTTTAGTACTGCAGAACATCTGTTTCGATTGAAATCGTGAACTACCTATGCTAGAATGAAGAAAAAGCTCGGAAAGGAGGAGCCGGACATGAAACATATTACCATGATCACGATCGTGCTCAGCTTGATCCTGGTATTAGGCGCCTGCGCAAAACAAGGGATCGATGTGACCGATCCGACATCGAACGCGCAGAATGAAACCTCGAATGCCGAAAATAAGGAAAAGGAAAAAGAAGAAGAGGAAAAAACACCGAATCATTCCGGCTCCGGAAGCAGCGAGAAGAAAGAGCGTTCCGGAGAAGCGGGGGATGTAGAAGAACGCAAGTCTCACGGTATCGATGAAGACAAAAAAGAAGGCGAGATCTCCCACGAAGAAAAAGAGCCGGAAGAGTCAGAGAAAAAAGAAGATTCCGAGAAAAAGGATGACTCTGACAAGAAGGGTGATTCAGAGAAAAAGGATGACTCAGAGAAAAAGGATGACTCTGAGAAAAAGGAGGATTCGGAAGAATCGCAGAAGTCAGATGACTCCGAAGATCCTGAACCCCCGGACGAGTCTTCAGATGACTCCGAAGATTCCGACGATTCCTCTGACGAGTCCGAACCGGATGACAAAAACGATTCCGATGATTCGGATCCGGACGTCGAACCGGATGTCGATGTGGAAAAAGTGCTTTCTGATTATGTGACGCAGACACTGATCCCTCAATATGGAAGAGTGCCCGCATATCAGACGGTCTCCGCGTTAAAAATGGAGCCGGCATCTTTTGCGGAAGACGGGATCCTGGCAGCCTTGATCCAGGATTTTGACCAGGATGAAACCAAAGACCTGTTGATCCTTCGCACGGAAAAAGAGCAGGTCAGTGAGTTTGCTCCTGCTGACGATGAATATGGATATTATCAAGGAACGGAAACGCTGACTACGCAGTCCCATTACAAAGCAGAACTCTACAAAGTGCAGGAGGCAGAGGTGGTCCTGACCGCCGAGGCTGAGTTTAC
>ONBQ01000039.1 GCA_900316145.1 uncultured Eubacteriales bacterium | reverse complement strand
TATGGTTCCATTTCGGATATCGCCGAGGATGTAGGCCGGTCTGTGGTGACGATCCTCACGACCGTGCCCAATACCAGCTATTCCGATATCATGGGCGAGACCTATTATGGAGAGGCTTTGGGATCCGGCGTGATCATCGGAGAAGAGGGCGACGAACTGTATATCGTGACAAATTTCCATGTCATCAAAGGCGCCAGCGATGTGAAAGTCCTGATCGGCAAAGATGAGACCAAAAGCGTGACGGCGCATTATAAAGGCTCGGATTCTCAGAGCGACCTGGCTGTCATCTATGTAAAAAAGTCCGAGATCGACGAAGAAATCTTGAAATACATCAAGATCGCGACGTTGGGCGAGAGCGATGATCTGAAGGTCGGAGACCTGGCCATCGCTATCGGAAGCCCGTTGGATCAGTCTTACAGCGATACGGTAACAGCCGGCATTATCAGCGGCTTGGAGCGCAGCGTGACATTCGTCGACGAGGAGACTCAGCTGTCCAATACCCTTACTTTGCTGCAGACGGACGCGGCGATCAACCCTGGCAATTCCGGCGGGGCGCTGGTCAATGGACGAGGCGAAGTCATCGGTATCAATGACGCCAAGATCGTCTCCGATGACGTAGAGGGAATGGGATTCGCGATCCCGATCTCTTCTGCGAAACCGATCCTTGAATCGCTCATTTCCCGAGGTAAGTTCATTCGTCCTTATCTTGGAATTACCGGTTCTACGATCGATGCCAGCAGCGAATTTGCCAGGACCTATGGCCTGATCTCCGGTGTCTACATTCAGACGGTCCTGGAGGGATTGTCCGCGTATAAGGCCGGCATCCAGGCAGAGGACGTCATCATTTCCTTTAACGGCACTGCTATAGAGACCTTTGCCGACCTGCAGAAAGCTTTGGCGGATTGTGAGATCGGTCAGAAGGTCGAGGTCGTCGTAGTGCGCGGCTATAAAGATGGCGACGCGCAGACGGTGACGCTGGATCTGACCGTCGAGGAAAAGCCTGGAGATTTTGAATAATCAGGTAAGGAGAAGGGAATGCGATATATCCAGACACTGCGTGAGGGAGAACATATCATTGAGCATTATTTCTGCAAAGACAAGCAGAAAATGATCACAAAAGCCGGGAAAAACTATTTTAACGTAACATTGCAGGATAAAACGGGAACATTGAACGCGAAGATCTGGGATCTGAATGCCCAGATCCACGATTTCAACAAGAATCAGATCGTGAAGGTCGATGCGCAGATCTCGTCCTATCAGGGCGAGCTGCAGGCCAACATTTACCGTTTGCGTGTGAGTCGGCCGGAGGAATATGTGCTCTCTGACTATATCCCCCAAACATCCAAGGATGTGGAAAAACTTTACAAGCAGCTGCTTCAGCGCATCCATGAGGTCAAAGACGAGCGATATTCGAAGCTTTTGCGCACCTTTTTCCTGGAAGATGCATCTTTTGTCCGCAAGTTTAAAGAGCACCCCGCCGCGAAAAGCGTACATCACAATTACCTGGGAGGGCTGATCGAGCATACCTCAGCCGTCGTGGAAACGGCGGTCTTCCTGGCCGACAGCTATCCGGGCGTGGATCGGGATCTGGTCATTACCGGCGCTATGCTGCATGATATCGGCAAGATGCAGGAATTGTCTGAGATGCCGGTCGCGGAATACACGGATGAGGGGCAGCTCTTGGGCCATATCATCATCGGCTACAGCATGGTAGATCAGCGGATGAAGGAACTGGGAGGTTTTACGGATGAGCAGCGGGAAGCCTTGCTGCACATCATCCTGGCCCATCATGGAGAACTGGAATTCGGTTCTCCGAAGGTCCCCATGACTAGAGAGGCCATGATCGTGCATTTCGCGGACAATATCGACGCGAAGCTGAAGGTGATGCAAACATTCGTGGAGGAAGATACGACAGAAGGGCATTGGACGGCCTTCAGCCGCATCCTCAACCGCAATCTCTATAAACCGGGTCAGAAATGATCAAGAGTGGAGAGAATAACAAAGTGAACAAAAACGAAATCTATGTCCTGACCATTACGGATCTGGATCAGGATGGAAACGGGATCGGCCATATCCAGGAAAACGGTATGGCCGTTTTTGTAAAAGATACCGTTCCAGGCGATGAGGCGGAGGTCCGCATCATAAAGGTCAAGAAAAACCTGGCCTTTGGACGGTTGGAGCGCATCCGAAAGCCTTCGCCTGACCGGGTCGAACCTCTTTGCCCCAAAGCAAGAGCCTGTGGCGGCTGCATGCTTCAGCAGATGAGCTATGAAGCCCAGTTGCGCTTTAAGGAGCAGAAGGTCCGCAACTGCCTGACCCGGATCGGAGGAGTCACTTTTGGAGAGGACCAGGGCCCGGTCCTGGAGCCTGTCGTGGGAATGGAGAGTCCCTGGCGGTTCCGCAACAAGATGCAGTTTCCGGTAGGAAAGGGCAAAGACGGACAGCCCGCTCTCGGCTTTTACGCTGGCAGGACTCATGCACTCATTCCTTTGGAAGATTGTCCGATCGGGCATTTCTTTAACAGAGCGGTGCTGGATGCAGTCAAAGAATGGATCCGAAGGACCGGTATATCGCTCTATGATGAGACGACACACAAGGGAGTCCTGCGCCATGTGCTCACAAGAGTGGGCTTCGCGACAGGACAGGCGATGGTATGTCTGATTATCAATGGTACGAAAGTACCCCGTCAGGACCTGTTGTGGGACTTGCTGGCTGCCCGGATAGAGCAGGAAAAAGCAGGTTGCAAGCTCGAATCCTTAATGATCAATATCAATCAGGACAAGACCAACCGCATCCTGGGTTTCTGTTCAGAAGTGCTTCGGGGAAGCGCCTTTATCGAGGACAGGATCTCGGATCTGACATTCAGGATCTCGCCCCAGTCGTTTTATCAGGTCAATCCGGTCCAGACTCAGAAAATCTATCAGAAAGCCCTGGACCTCGCGGACCTGTCGGGAAACGAGACAGTCTGGGATATGTATTGTGGGACCGGTACGATCTCACTTTTCCTGGCAAGGAAAGCCAGAAAAGTATACGGCGTTGAGATCGTGGAGGACGCCATTCGGGACGCCAGGAATAACGCCAGGATCAACAATATCACGAACGCGGAATTCTTTGTCGGAAAAGCGGAGGAAGTCGTGCCCCGCTGGTTTGAGAAGGAAGGAAAAGAAACCAGGATCGATGTGGTCGTTGTGGATCCGCCCAGAAAGGGCTGCGATGAGAAGTTATTAGAGACGATCCTGCAGATGGATCCGAAACGCCTGGTCTATGTTTCCTGTGATCCCGCTACACTAAGCCGGGATGTCAGATATTTGAGCGAACATGGGTTTTCGCTCATCAGCGCCCAGCCTTTTGATGCCTTCTGTCATTCCGGACATGTGGAGACGGTAGCTTTATTAAAGCGCAAGAACGGCTAAGTAAGTTTAGAAAGCGGAAGAACCGATATGACTGCTCAAGAAGAACTGTTTGAACGAGACGGCCGGGTCAAGCCGGAAGCGCTGCAGGAAAACCCCTGGCTTAAATATTTGACCGGGATCGAAAACCCCTACTGGAACGCGGAGCGGATCAGCCGGATGGATGAAAAGAAGGAAAATGCGGCGCTTCAGTATGTGCTTCGGACGCTGGACATCCTGGATACCCATGAAGAACTGGACCAGGCGCAGTATGAGCTTCTTCGCACGGTCTTGTGCTGGTCCGAAGTCGCAAAAGGCGGGACAACGGAAGACAGAGAGCGGTGGATGCAAAGAGGATATCCGCTGGAGATCCATAACGAGGCATCTGCGTTGATCTACGCGGATCATGTGCATGTACGGGATCGGGAAAAGGATCCTGCCTTCCTCTTGATCCAGACCCATGGCCTGGCAGGACAGTACATTCGCGGAGAATGCGCGCTTAGAGACAGCGCGCCGCTTCGTGTCCTGGCCCGGACACTGTCAAAGACTGAATTCTGTCTGCTCATCGAGACGTTGAACGAATGCATCATTCGCGCGGTTTCGGACAATATCTGGAACGATGTGAAAGAAGAGATCCATACCTTCGCGGAGAGGATCTTTCAGGGGGATCTTGCCGAAAAGTCAGCGAAAGAACGGTTGGATCATCTGCTGCCCGGTGTTCTGGATACCGCGGATCCTTCCCAGATCGAAAAGGCGGAGCGTCTGTTCGCGGAGAAGGTCTTCCCACACTATGACCTGTGGTACTTCGAATCCGCGTTGAAACCGTTCGGGCTGTCCGGCGCGACGGCTATCACCTCCATGGCGGCAGGGGCGGCGGGGCCTGACATAGAACACTTGAACTTCAAACCATTGGCCGATGCTTTGTACTATGATTACCAAAACAAGAAGCATGTCAATACCTACCGGCAGCGGATCATTGAACGCTGGCTGGAGGAACCTGCTGAATATGAACAGCATGTACGCGCGGAGATCATCCAAAGAGAGAACGTCCTGCTGTTTGGCGTAGCGTTTACCCCTGTCTGCGAAAAACTGATCGATTTCTGTGTGGAAGCAGAACGGTCCGGCCTTCTCAGCTATGAGAAAAGCATCACCATGCTCTATGATACCTTTGGATTCCGCAGGGATAGCTTTGACCGGCTGAACAATGAAGAGTCCTATCTGTCCACCATGAATGACGCGGATCAAAGCACGAAGCTGTCCATCCTCGATTATGTGGTGGGGACCAGCATACTGGACGTAGGGTCCGGAGGAGGCGTCTTACTGGACGCTCTGGAGACGCGCTTCCCGGATAAGACCGTGACCGGAACGGATATCTCCCAGAATGTGATCGATGTCTTAAAGCGTAAAAAAGCGGCAGAAGGGAAAAGATGGAACGCAGTCGTCCATAATTTCGTGGAAGGACCCTATGCGGAACCGGTGGACAACATCATTTTCTCTTCGATCCTGCATGAGATCTATTCCTATACGGATCTGGGAGAGGGAAAATTCGATCCTCGGTCCCTTCAGATCGCGCTGAAGAACGCGTTCGCCTCGTTGAATCCGGGAGGACGGATCATCATCCGGGACGGGGTAAAAACAGAAGGCCGCGGGAAGCTGCGCATTCATTTTAAGACCGACGAAGGTATGGATTTCTTTAAACAGTTCGTCCATGATTTCCATGGTATGGATTCGCTTTCTGAGGCAGAGAAGGTGGAGCGCATGGATCCGAAACGCAAGGAAGTACTCACGGATATCAATTTCGGAAGGGAATTCCTTTATACCTATACCTGGGGACGGGAATCCTTTGCCCATGAAAGCCAGGAATGTTTCGGATATTATACTCCGGAGGAATACCGCCAGGTGATGGAAGGACTGGGCATGCAGATCATTACGCTTCGAGCTTTTCTGGAACCAGGATATGAGGAACATCTTTCTCCGCTGGTGGACATAACCGATGAAAACGGAGAACCGGTTCCTTTCCCGAACTCCAACATCATCATCGTTGCCGAGAAATAATCTATTCATTAAGGGGAAGCAAAAAGGATTTGTTGACAAAAACAGCAAATCCTTTTATAATTTTATTGTCAATTATAGACAATTTGAGAAGAAATGAAAGGAAAGACGATGATCAGACAAAGATTTAATAAGGGTTGGACCGTCTCCAATGGCGGCGGCGGTTTGATGGATGCCTTAAGAGGCGGCGATGCTGCGGATTCTCCCATCCAGCTGCCCCATGACGCTATGATCCTGGAAACTCCTTCCGCAAGTGATGTAAGCGGTTCCCAGACCGGTTTCTATCCTGGGGGACAGTACCAGTATGTTAAGATCTTTGATGTTCCCGCAGAGTGGGAAGGCAAAGATATTCTCCTTGAGTTTGAGGGCGTCTACATGACAGCCATGGTCTATGTCAATGGCAGCCATGCAGCGACCAATCTTTATGGGTATTCGGGATTCTATGTTCCGGTCGATGCGCTGTTAAAGTACGGCGAGCCTAACGAGATCAAGGTCATCGCCAACAATCCGACACCGAACAGCCGCTGGTATTCCGGAAGCGGTATCTACCGCAACGTGAACCTGCTGGTCGGAGGGGACGTACATATCAAAGAAGACGGTGTACGCGCTACGACCCGCCTGGCTGCAGAGAAGGAAGCCATCGTGGAGATCGAGACGAAGATGGTCAACCTTACACGTACCCGTCAGAAAGTACAGGTCAGGACCACATTGTGCTTCGATGGCGCTGTCGTTAAAAAAGATACGATCACTGTCGGTCTGTTCTCACAGGATAAGGAGACCGTGCGGCAGAATCTTCATATCGCGGATCCCGCCCTTTGGAACGTGGATACGCCGAACCTGTATGACCTGAAGGTGGAGATCCTGCGCGGGGAAGAGGTCCTGGATGAAGAAGTCATGAAGATCGGCCTGCGCACCCTGACTTTGGACGCGGAGTGCGGTCTTCGCATCAACGGTATTCCCATCAAACAGAAGGGTACCTGCATCCATCATGACAATGGAGTCATCGGAGCGGCTACTTTTGCTGCGGCGGAAGAGCGCAGAGCGCGTCAGATCAAGGAGGCCGGCTTCAACGCCATTCGCAGCGCGCATCATCCCATGAGTCCGGAAATGCTGTCCGCCTGTGATAAATATGGCCTGGTCGTCATGGATGAGTTGTCCGACATGTGGTATGAGCATAAGAATACCAATGATTTCGCGACCTACTTCGATGTATGCTGGAAACAAGAGGTCGAGCGTATCGTGGCGAAGGATTATAATCATCCCTGCGTCATCCTGTACTCCAGCGGCAATGAGATCCTGGATCTGGGCCATGAGATCGGCGGCAAGATCAATCGCAGATTGTGCAATTATTTCCATGAGCTGGATGATACCCGCTTTACCACGACAGCGGTCAATGGCCTGATCAATGTTATGAATGGCGGCAAGATGCAGCAGATCATAGGAGATATCCTGCAGCAGATGGGTATCGACCCGTCTCAGATGGCGGCACAGCCCCAGGGTGATTCCGGCGATGGCGGCGTAGGCGCTATGAATATGATGATGAGCCTGATGAATTCCGATGCCTTTGCTGCCCATCCGTTGATGACGGAAGCGTTGGAAGAGCCGGCGCAGGCCGCGGATATCGCGGGCTATAACTACCTGACCGGCCGTCATGCGGATGTGGAAAAAATGCTGCACCCGAACAAACCGGTACTGGGCACTGAAACCTACCCGGCCGATATCGTACGCCTGTGGCGCATCGTAGAAGACAACCCGCATGTGCTGGGCGATTATACCTGGACCGGATATGATTATCTGGGTGAGGCTGGCTGTGGCATCTTCTACTATGATGGTACCGTCAACTTCTCGTCTCATTTCCCAGATCGTATCGCTTATATCGGAGATATCGATATCATCGGGACCAGACGTCCCATCAGTTATCTGCGCGAAACAGTCTTTGGAGATCGGAAAGTCCCGTATCTGGCCGTCATCCGTCTGGATAAATATGGCAAAGAGCACTCTCAGACAGCCTGGATGTACAAAGACAATGTTGCAAGCTGGACCTGGCCTGGATTTGAGGGCTGCAAGACGGAAGCGGAGATCTATTCTGTCGATGACGAAGTAGAACTGTTCCTGAACGGGACCTCCTTAGGCAAAAAGCCGGCCGGCCGCGAGAATGGATTTACTGCGGTATATGAGGTGACCTATGAGCCGGGAGAACTGACAGCTGTGTCTTATAAGGACGGTGTGGAAAGCGGCCGCTTCACCTTGAAGACCGCTTCCGAAGAGACCCTGCTTACAGCCGCGGCGGATGCCGACACGGTACAGGCCGGCGGCGATGACCTGGGCTTTGTGACGCTTTGCCTGACCGACGCGGACGGATCGCTGAAGATGAACGAGAAGCGCATCGTTACTGTTTCCGTAGAGGGTCCGGCGACCCTGCAGGGCTTTGGCAGCGCGGATCCGCAACCGACAAGAAGCTATCAGGATCCGACCTGGGAAACCTATGACGGCAAGCTGATGGCAGTCATCCGCACGACAGATGAACCCGGTGAGATCAAAGTGACCTTTACTTCCGAGAACATGGAGCCGGCCGCTGTGACCTTGCGTTCGATCTGAAGTGAACATTGACAAACCATGAGATACTATGTATAGTATTACACATGGATACTCCATTAAAAATGGCAACAGAAAGCGAGAAGGAATTATGAAAAAACTTATTGCACTGGCGCTCGTCATGATCGCTGTCGTATCTTTAGCCGGATGCGGTGGCAAGAATGGCGCGACCGGTACTTACAAGATCGTATCCTTTATGGGTATGGAGATCGAGCAGGCTAATTCCCTATATCATCTCGGCGATGGCGAAGGAAATATCGAAGACATGTTCGTTCTGCAGCTTCAGTCTGGTGGAAAGGCTACCTTTACATCAAACGGAGAGAAGGCAGAAGGTACTTATTCCATCGATGGCAAATCCATCAGCCTTACAGTTGAAGGGGAAACCTTGACCGGTACCATCGAAGATGGCAAGATCACTCTGAGTATCGAGGGCATCGAATTGGTATTTGAGAAGAAATGATCCAAGAAAACAGGCTCCGGATCGAAAAGCGGAGCCTGTTTCTTATCTATAGGAAAGCAGAAGAATGAGCGCGATATTGTATTATTTCCTTCAAATGACATGGGGACTGGCTCTGAACCTGACGGGTTCTGTTATTTTCATGTTCTTAAAAGGAGAGAGGCATTTTCGTTATCAACATGCTCTGGTCCGATATTGGAATATAAAGGCCTGCATGGCGATAGGAATGTTCATTTTTCTGGAGAAGGATCTGGAAGAGGAGGAGCCCAGACTTTTGTATCATGAATACGGGCATACGGTACAATCCGCCGTGCTAGGCCTGCTCTATCTTCCGCTGATCGCCCTGCCGTCCGTGATCTGGGCCAACAGCAGGAAGATGGAGGAATATAGAAAAAAAACGGGCCGGTCCTATTATTCATTCTATCCTGAAAAATGGGCGGATCACGCAGGGCTGAAAGCGCTTAAAAAGGCAGGACACGCATTGGATAAACGCTTTCCGATTGACAGAACGCCGTAAATCTGCTATCATAAATTTACTTATAAACGTCGTATAAAGAAGGAGAGAAAACAAATGGCTATTCAGATCATGACATATCCCAATCCCAGCAGCAGCCTGGCATTGCGCGTGGCTAGAGGGCATTTCGCTACCAGCCACAGTCATATCAATTATTACATTGACCTTACCATGACCAAGCATCGTCTGTCCGAGGCCAGAGAAGCAGCTATCGAGCTGTCTTCCAAGTTTAAGTCTTCTACCATTATCGATACCATCCTTTGCCTGGACGGTACAGAAGTGATCGGTGCCTGCATGGCCAGTGAGCTGACCAAGGCCGGTTTCCAGAACATGAATGCGCATCAGACCATTTATGTCGTTACACCGGAGCACACCAGCGGCAGTCAGCTGATCTTCCGTGACAACACCGCGCCTATGATCGTAGGTAAGAGAGTGCTGGTCCTGGCGGCGTCCGTTACCACCGGTTACACGGCTCAAGCGGCTATCGAAGCCATTCGTTACTATCGTGGTATTCCGGTCGGTGTCTGTGCCATCTTCACCCGTGTTGAAGAGTGCGAAGGATTCCCCATCACCTCTATTTTTGATACGGATGTTCTGGAAGATTACGAAAGCCACACTTCCCACGATTGCCCGCTTTGCAAGATGGGTCTCAAGATCGATGGTATGGTCAACAGCTTCGGTATTTCCAGTTTCTAAAGATATTCAGAAAAGCAGTACAAACAAACCGGCAGGAGTGGATCATGATCCTGCCGGTTTTTATAAGAAATAGAAGGAGAAAACATATGGAATTTGATCAGCTGATCCAGCGCCGCCGCAGCGTACGGGCCTATAAAGAAGAACCGATCCCCCATGAGGTTCTGGAAAGTATCGTAAAGAAAGCGCAAATGGCGCCATCCTGGAAGAATATGCAGACTTCCCGTTCCTATGTGGTCGAGTCCGCTGAATTGCTTCAGACTGTAAAGGAGAAGGGACTTCCGTCTTTCAATGCAAAGAGTTCCGCCAATGCGGCTTTGATCGTAACCACGTTCGTGCGCGGTCAGGTCGGATTCTCCAACGGTCAGCCGGATAACGAGCTGGGAGATAAATGGGGTGCTTACGATCTGGGTCTGCATGATGCTTATCTTGTGCTGGCCGCCGCGGATGCCGGTCTGGACTCCCTCATCATGGGACTCAGGGACGCGGAAGCGCTTCGCGAGATCTTATCCGTTCCGGAAGAGGAAGAGATCGTATCTGTGATCGCGGTCGGATATCGGGATCAGGAACCGTCGCTTCGTCCCAGAAAAGAACTGGGCGAAGTCGCGAAATTTTTCTGATCCTTTTGGAGGGGTTGAATATGAAAACGATCTATTTAGCCGGTGGCTGCTTCTGGGGCATGGAGAAATTCATCGACCAGTTCGAAGGCGTATCTCGTACGGAAGTTGGCTATGCCAATGGCCCGGACCAGGCGCCAAGTTATGAAGATGTCTGCCACGACAGCGGCCATGCGGAAACGGTCCGCATCGATTATGATGAAAGCGTTATCTCCTTGACACAGCTGCTGGATTACTATTTCATGGTCATTGACCCTGTATCGGTCAACCAACAGGGGCATGATAAGGGGATCCAGTATCGCACCGGGATCTATTATACCGAGGAAGAACAGCTGGAGGAGATTCGGAAGGTCTATGCGAGAGAGGAAGAGAAAGCCGGTCAGAAACTGGCCGTGGAACTGGAACCGATCAGGAATTTCTTCTCCGCGGAGGAATACCATCAGAAGTACCTGGATAAGAATCCTGGCGGTTACTGCCACATTCCTTCCCACTTTTTCAACATGGACCGGGATCAGAAGTGATCTCTTTGGAAAAAAATAAGGACTGCTGTATCATAGGATACGGCAGTCCGTTTTTGTTTATGCCTGGCCGGGCTCAAAACCCTGACGGTTCTTGCAGCGGGTAAACCAACGCCCGCGCAGGTAATAGATGATGAAGATGATGGCTGTGATGACCCAGGAAACATCGTAAGACAGAGCGACCATGTTCATCGTGTGGTGAAGAGGCAGGGCGACCACAAGCCAGAGGATGCGCAGGCCGCAGATCCCGAAGACCGTTACGATCATGGGCTGTACCGATTCGCCGCAGCCGCGGATCGAGGCAGACAAGGCATTTATGAAGACGTAGAAAACATAGGCCGGCGCAAAGATGCGCAGGAAGCCGGTACCCAGTCTTACCACCTCTGAATCGCTGGTGAAGATATGCAGGAAGAAAGGACAGAAAGCATAGATGATGATGCTGATCGCGAGGATGCCGGCAAAGTTCATGGCCGTGCCGATGCGGACGCCTTGTTTGACCCTGCTATACTGTCTGGCGCCGAAATTCTGCCCGACGAAGGTACTGATGGAGATGCCAAAAGCCTGCATGACCATCCACATGACACTGTCGACCTTTCCGATGGCGGACCAGGCGGCGATGGCTGCGGTGCTGAAGCCGTTGATGGCTGCCTGCATCGCCATGTTGGAAATAGAATAAAGGACAGATTCCATACCGGTCGGCAGGCCGATACGGATGATCTCCTTGAGCTCGATCCGGTAGAAGCGGATCTTTCTGATCGAAAGATGGTACATATCCTTGGTCTTCAGCAGGCATAAAATGATCAGGATCGCGGAGACCAGCTGGGAAAGAATGGTCGCGAAGGCAACGCCAAAGACCGCCCAATGGAGTACCAGCACGAACACAAGGTCCAGCACGATATTGACCAGACAGCAGACGATCAGGATATACAGCGGCCGTTTGGAATCACCGACCGCGCGCAGGATACCGGTTCCGATGTTGTAGATCAGGTTGCCGATGATGCCTGCGTAATAGACCGTCATGTACAGCACCGAGTCATCGAGGATCTCTTCCGGTACGTTCATGGCCTTCATGATAGGCCGGGCCGTTGAAAAACCGATGACCATGATGCAAAGACCGCTGACCAAAGAGAAGGCAATGGCAGTATGTACGGCGCGGCTCATCATTTCCTCATCTCCTGCGCCGTAATACTGGGAGATGATAACGGTCGCGCCGGACGCGATGCCGATGAAAAAGCCGACGATCAGGCTGATAACACTTCCGGTGGTGCCGACAGCGGCCAAAGCATGGGTGCCTACGTACTGGCCGACTACGATCGTATCCACCATGTTATAGAGCTGCTGGAAAAAGGATCCGATCAGGATCGGAAAAAAGAAGACCAGGATCTGCTTCCAGATGGATCCGGTCAGGATTTCGTTTTTCTTCAATGTTTCTGCTCCTTGCGATAAAGATTACCACACGCTATTGTAAAACGCGGATGCATAAAAGTAAAGGGATCATTCTGCAAGACTTTCTCCTTTTGTTCAGAGATTTTTTGTGATAGAATAGCTATATCTATGAAAAAGGAGAAGCATATGGAACTTAAGCACGCGACACATGAATTTCCGCCACTATATGATGAAAACAGCCGGATCCTGATCTTAGGATCCTTTCCTTCGATCCGGTCCAGAGAGCAGAAGTTCTTCTACGGCCATCCTCAGAACCGGTTCTGGAAGATCCTGGCGGCTGTATATGAGGAGAAGGAGCTTCTTTCCATCGAGGAGAAGAGAGAATTCGCTTTAAGACATGGCATCGCCTTGTATGATTCCATTGAAGAATGCGATATCATTGGTTCCAGTGACAGTTCCATCCGAAACGTGATCCCGGCCGATCTGACTCCTATCTTTGAGGCTGCGAAGATCGAACATATCTTTACCAATGGAAAAGCGTCGGCCAGGATGTTTGAAAAGTATCAGACGACAACGATCCCCATGACCTGCCTTCCGTCATCGAGCCCGGCCAATGCCGCCTGGAGCCTGGAAAAGCTGATCGAAGCCTGGAGCGTGATCCGCCTGTGATTTTGCTGAAATAAGAATTGTCAAAGCCTGCTGTTTGCGATATAATACATGTATCAATTTATGAGGAGATATACGGATATGGAAATGACATTGCGTTGGTATGGATCCGCGTTTGATACGGTTACTTTGAAACAGATCCGCCAGATCCCGGGAGTGACCGGTGTGATCACGACGTTATATGATACGCAGCCGGGCGAGGTATGGAGCAGAGAGCGTATTCGCGCCTTAAAGGACGAAGTAGAAGCCTCCGGCCTGCATCTGAGCGGTATCGAAAGCGTCAACGTACATGATGCCATCAAGACCGGTTCTACCGATCGTGACCTTTATATCGATAATTATATTCAGACCCTGGAGAACCTGGGCCTGGAAGATATCCATCTGGTATGTTATAACTTTATGCCGGTCTTTGACTGGACACGTACCGAGCTGGCCCGCGTTCGTCCTGACGGTTCCACCGTTCTTGCCTATACCCAGGAAGCGGTCGATGCCTTGGATCCGGAGAAGATGTTCGATTCCATCGCCGGCGATATGAACGGAACGGTCATGCCAGGCTGGGAGCCGGAGCGCATGGAGCACGTAAAAGAGCTTTTCGAGATGTATAAAGATGTCGATGATGAGAAGCTGTTCGAGAATCTCAAATATTTCCTGGAGCGCATCATGCCAGTCTGCAATAAGTATGACATCAACATGGCCATCCATCCGGATGATCCGGCCTGGAGCGTATTTGGGTTGCCGCGCATCATCATCAACAAGGAGAACATCCTTCGCATGATGCAGATGGTCGATGATCCGCACAACGGCGTGACCTTCTGTTCCGGTTCCTACGGCACCAATCTGAACAATGACCTGCCGGATATGATCCGTTCTCTGAAGGGACGCATCCATTTTGCCCATGTCCGCAATCTGAAGTTCCATTCACCGACCAATTTCGAGGAATCCGCGCATCTTTCTTCCGACGGTACCTTTGATATGTATGAGATCATGAAGGCGCTTTATGATATCGGCTTTACCGGGCCTATCCGTCCTGACCATGGACGTATGATCTGGGATGAAGTGGCTATGCCTGGCTATGGACTGTATGACCGGGCTCTGGGAGCGACTTATCTGAACGGTCTGTGGGAAGCCATCGAGAAGGCAAGTACCCGCGGCGTATAAAAGGTTTTTGCATGATCGAAGAATTCAACGACGAACAAGACAGGCAAGAGCGGATCGAGCGCAGCATCCGCAAAAAGTTTCATAAAGAACTGTTCAGCCGCTTTACCCGCGCGGTCAAGGAGTATGAACTGGTCAAAGAGGGCGATCACATCGCGGTCTGCATTTCCGGGGGCAAGGATTCCATGCTTATGGCCAAGCTGTTCCAGGAACTGCAAAGGCACAGGCAGGTGCATTTCGATCTGACCTTTCTATGCATGGATCCCGGCTATACGCCAAGAAACCGGCAGATGATCGAATATAACGCGAAGATCCTGGGTATCCCTCTTACCATATTTGAGTCTCCCATCTTTGATTCCGTTTATGAGATCGAACAATCTCCCTGCTATCTATGCGCGCGTATGCGAAGAGGCTACCTGTACAGTCACGCTCAGGCTCTCGGATGCAACAAGATCGCCTTAGGTCATCATTTTGACGATGTCATCGAGACGACGCTGATGGGCATTCTGTACGGCGGTCAGATCCAGGGCATGATGCCTAAGCTTCACAGTACCAACTTTGAAGGCATGGAGCTGATCCGTCCTATGTACCGGATCCGGGAAGAAGACATCATCCGTTGGCGGGATTATAATGAGCTTACCTTCCTGCAGTGCGCGTGCCGCTTTACCGAGCTGATCGCGCAGCCGGATGCCATAATGCAGTCCAAGCGGCGGGAGGTCAAGAAGCTGATCCGGGACCTGGCCGAGAAGGATCCCTGCGTGGAGATGAATCTGTTCCGCAGTACGGAAAACGTGCATCTGGATACCATGATCGCCTATAAGCAGAAGGGCGTCCGGCACAGTTTTCTTGATACCTATGACAAGAATGATTAAAGATTTAAGAGAAGAGACCTATCCGATCTCTTCTCTTTTTGTTATAATAAAGGATAATATCAATATTTCAGGAGGGGACTTATGATATGTGAAAAAATCAATGCCGGATGGCAGGTTTGGAAAGATGAGAACCCGTTTGAGCTGATCGCCGCCGTACCTGAGCAAGCAGTCACAGTCGATCTCCCTTATGACGCAATGTT
>ONBQ01000069.1 GCA_900316145.1 uncultured Eubacteriales bacterium | reverse complement strand
ATCTCTTCCGTATCTTCCGGTACCGGCTCCTGATCCTGAAACTGAGCCAGGAAATATACGACCTGCTTTAAGCTGTCTTTATGGGGCAGCGGGTGTTCCTCCACCGTGCGGAACCGTTCATTGAGTTCCACATTCAGTCCTGTCTCTTCCCGGATCTCCCGCAACGCGGCTTCCCTTTCCGTCTCTCCAGGCTCGACATGTCCTTTCGGAAGGCCGATATTGTCCGCCCTCGTTCCGATGACCACAAAATGAGGTTCTTCATCGATCATCGTATAGATGACTGCCCCACAAGACTTTTCCATAGAAATAGTCTGTCCGAATCCATTGAACCAGGCTCTTTCAAAGAAGGTCTTCTTTTTCGGGATGACTGGCTCCTGGGCCGGTTTTCCGACAGGCATCACGCAGATCAGCTCATAATCCTCCGGTACATTCAGAACGGCCGCGATCTTATCCCCGATACGGTCTGTATCTGTCACATGGCCTTCATACCAGCACGCCGCGTAGCCCAATTCTTCCACAACAAGCAGCATGTTTTCGATGGCGGCGGAATAATCATGGACCGAAAAGCAACGGTCACGATAGGCATTGATGCGCTGTGTCAGCACGCAGATCATAGCCTGGCAGTTTTCCCCGATTGGAGGGTCGATCACAGCTTTCACCTGTTCCAGAACTTCAGGATCATCCACCGCGATCAGGCTGGTCGTCTGCTTATTGCAGCCCGACGGCGCGGCCAGGCCTGCCTGCATGATCCGGATCAGATCCTCTCTGGGAACCGGCTGGTCCAAATACTGTCCTCGATAGCTGTGTCGGCTCAATATGATATCAAAGGTATTCATCGTCTCTTAAATCTCCTGAGCATGGGCACGACCTGTGTCATGACTCTCACAAATTCCAGGACTTCCTCCCGGGTATTATATCGGCTGAACGAAACACGGATGGAACTGTCGATCGCTTTCGCGTCCAGCCCCAGCGCTGACAAAGCCGGACTTTTCTCCTCCGGTTTGTTCGACGCGCAGGCAGAACCAGAGGATATATAGATGCCATAGTCCTCCAACGTATGCAGCAGCACCTCGGATCGCACATCCTGGATGTAAAGATTCAGAACATGCGGCGCCGTCTCTTCGATGGGTGCGCCGTTTACACTCACTCCCTCGATCTGCTCTGAAAGGCTCTGATACAGCAAAGCTTTCAATCCCTGCATATGAGACGCATGACCGGCCATGTCTTCATAAGCCTCTTTTACGGCCTGTCCAAAGCCCGCGATCCCAGGTACATTTTCAGTACCGGAGCGGAACCGTCTTTCCTGCCCGCCGCCGGTGAGCAAAGGCGGCAGGTATAAACCTTTTCGAATATACAGGAAGCCGATTCCTTTCGGTCCATGGATCTTGTGCGCGCTCGTGCTCATCAGATCGATATGCCAGCCGACAGGATCGATGGGCAGCTTGCCGAAGCTTTGCACCGCGTCTACGTGAAACACACAATCCGGAGCGGCCTCATGGATCACGATCCCCATCTGATCGATCGGGTGGATGATACCGGTTTCATTATTGACATGCATGCAGGTGACCAGCAACGTATCCGGGCGGATCTTCTCTTTTAGACTTTCGAGCCGGACTCTTCCACAGGGATCCAGGTCCAGATACTCGATCTCAAACCCCTGTTCAGCCAAGCGTTTTAAGGTGTCTCCTGTTGCCGGATGCTCCCCCTTCGCCGCCAGAATATGACGTTTTTTGCCCGCCCGGGCCGCTACGCCCAAAAGCGCTGTATTGCTGCTTTCCGTTGCCCCGGACGTGAAGTAAATCGTCTCCACGGGCACATGCAGGGCTTCCGCAATGGTCTTGCGCGCTTCCACCACATACCGTTCCGCCTCCTGCCCCTTGCGATGCAGGGAAGATGGATTTCCATAGGCTTCGGTCAAGACCTCCGTCATTTTCTGTACGACCTGTTCCGTAGGCTGGGTCGTGGCACCATTGTCAAAATATATTTCCATGAAAATTATAGCTCCATCTGATCAAAATGATATAAAAGCATGGTCGCAGCCGCCATGCCCGCCGTCTCCGTGCGCAGGATACGAGGACCTAAGCCTACGATCTTAGCACCGGCTCCGGTCAAAGCTTCCACCTCTCCCGGATCGATGCCGCCCTCCGGCCCGATCAGGATAGCAACGGTCTTGGGCATCTGGGGCAGCGCATTCAGTGTTTTTTTCAGGGAATGGTCCAGTCCTGCTTCATAAGGCACAAGGAAAAGGTCGTAATTCTTTACATCCTCCACGGTCTGTAAAAAGGACTGCGGCTCCTTCACTTCGGGTATCCGCCCTCTGCCGGACTGTTTGGCTGCAGACTCCGCGATCTTGCGGAACCGCTCTGTCTTTTTGATCTCCTTCTTCGCGTCATATCGGACGACACAGCGCTGCATGTCCACCGGAACGAAGGAAGAGATCCCCAATTCCGTCCCTTTTTGCAGGATCCATTCCATTTTATCGCTTTTGGGGAGGCCTTGAAAGAGCGTAATGTGGATGGAAGATTCAGAAACAGAAGGACCCTGACTCAGGATCCGGCACTTGATCTCTTCCCCCGTCATATTCTCGATCTCCGCCTGATAATCGGTTCCCTGTCCATCACAAACCTCCAGGACCTCACCCGCCTGAATGCGCAGAACATCCTTAATATGATGGGCATCTTCTGTGATGATCAGTTCATCCTCACGGATCTGCTCCGGATGAACGAAGAATCTGGGCACAGGCCTCACCTCCTTACACATAAGACATACTTTAAGATTATAATGCCGAAATAAAAGACTGTCAATTGGAAAGGACAAAAAATGAGGGAACATAGCTTCTTCGCCATGTTCCCTGTACGACTGCTTATTGCTTTACTTTAATACTGCCAGTATTGCCACCCAGCTGCCTTTCTCTACGACTTTTTCGATCGTAAAGCCGCTGTCGATGATGGCTTTTTCCACATCCGCTCTGCGTTCTTTGATGATGCCGGAGCTGATATAATATCCGCCCTTCTTCAGCACTGTCGGTACGTTAGGCGCCAGGCCGATAATGACATCGGCGATGATGTTGGACACTACGATGTCGGCTTTAGCCTCGGAAAAAGCATCTACTTCCAGCAGATCGCCCTTGAATACCCGGGTCCGGTCTTCCACATGGTTCTTGGCAACGTTTTCTTTTGCTACCTGGACCGCGTTTCCGTCCAGATCGGAGCATACGACCGTGCCGGCGCCGCACAATGCGGAAGCAATGCCCAAGATGCCGCTGCCGCAGCCGATATCATACACGCGCTCGCCGCCCTGGATCAGATCCTCCAGCAGTTCGATACACATGTAGGTCGTTTCATGCGTGCCGGTACCGAAGGCCATTCCCGGATCCATGGTCAGACGGATGTCCGCGTCGGTTACGTCTTCCGGATCGATCCAGGTGGGAATGATGTAGATATGCTTTCCTAAGCGGAAAGGCTTGTAGTATTTCTTCCAGGCATTGGCCCAGTCTTCCTCGTTCTTGACAGAGACTTCGATACTGCCTTCTCCCACATCCAAAAACTGACGGATGTCCTGCAAGCGGCTTTCAATAGTGAAACGGAGGTTTTCCAGCTCAGACTCGGTAGTCAGGTTGGCAAAAGACATATAGCTGGAAACAGTCACATCTCCGGCTTCCATATCCGCCATCAGGTCTTCATCGATGTAGTCCCATGCTGTCGGGTCCTTTTCCTGACTGAGCAGGTCTTTCGGATCACGGATCTCTACGCCTTGAAATCCGATATCCTCCATCATATACGCGATCGCCTCGACCGCTTCGGTCGTGGTATGGATCGTAAACTGATACCAGTTCATATTATCGTCCTTTACTTTTTGAAGAATGATTTCTTCTTGCCGGTGCTGCGGGTATCTTCACCCAGAGAATCAGCAAACGCCTTTAATAAGCGCTTCTGCTCCTCGTTCAGGTGCTTCGGTACTTCTACGTTGACAGTGACATACTGGTCACCACGCTGGCCGTCTCTGTGCAGGACAGGAATGCCCTTTCCTCTTAGGCGGAACCTGGCGCCGGTCTGCGTGCCTTCTGTGATCGAATATTTGACCGGACCGTCGATGGTCTGGATTTCCAGTTCCGCGCCAAGCGCTGCCTGCGCGTAGGAGATCGGTACGGAACAGTAGACATCAAATCCCTGACGAGAGAAGAACGGATCCGACTTGATCGTAATGGTGATATAAAGATCCCCATTCGGGCCGCCGTTTAAGCCCGGCTCTCCCAGACCGCTCTTGCGAATGCTCTGTCCATTATCGATGCCGGCCGGAATGGTCACCTCAAAGGTCTTGTTAACACGCACCTGACCCTCGCCCTGACATTTCGGACACTTCTCACGGATAAACTGACCGGTACCGCCGCACCGGGAACAGGGCCGCATGCTGATCGTATTGCCAAACAGGGTCTGCTGCGTGAACTGGACCTGACCGGAACCATGACACTGGGAGCAGGTTTCCGGACTGGTGCCTTTCTTCGCGCCGGTGCCTCCGCACTCTTCACAGGTATCATAGACCCAGACAGAGACCTTCTTCGTGCAGCCAAAGGCAGCTTCTTTGAAAGAAAGCTCCAGGCGGGTCTGCACATCATTGCCCTTCATCGGGGCGTTACGACGTCTTCCTCCGCCCATGCCGCCGCCAAAGAAATCGCCAAAGATATCACCGAAGATATCACCCATACCGCCGGTACCAAAGCCGGAGAATCCGCCATATTGGGGACCGCCGCCTTCTTCGAACGCGGCAAATCCAAACTGGTCATACTTCGCTCTCTTGTCAGGATCACTTAAGACCTCATACGCTTCATTGACCTCTTTGAATTTGGCCTCGGCCTCTTTATTGTCCGGGTTGGCATCCGGATGGTATTTTTTGGCCAGCTTGCGGAAAGCCTTTTTTATATCCTGGTCACTGGCGGATTTGTCCACGCCAAGGACCTCATAATAGTCACGTTTATCTGCCATGAATTACACTCCTGTATACTCAGGAAGGCCGACACTTAAAATGCTAAGTGCCGGCGATCCCAAATATCGTGTTATGATTTAGATTTCTTTGAAGTCAGCGTCTACGACGTCATCATCGCCGCCGGCGTTGTTATTGCCGGTGTTGCCGCCGAAACCGCCCATATCCGGGCCGCCGGGCTGTCCCTGAGGACCAGCCTGTTGGTACAGCTTGGTAGCCATATCATTCAGGGCCTTCGTCAGGCTTTCGGTCTTGTCCTTCATCTGCTGGATGTCAGAATCGGTAGGCTGCTCCTTCTTGGCCTTCTCGACCAGTTCCTTCAGAGCATTCATTTCAGATTCGATGCGGCTCTTATCGGCAGCATCCATCTTGTCGCCCACTTCTTCGATGGTCTTTTCGGTCTGGAATACCAGGGCATCCGCATTGTTCTGGACATCGATGGCTTCCTTACGCTTCTTATCCTCTTCCGCGTACTGCTCAGCTTCCTTAACGGCACGCTCTACTTCCGCGTCAGACAGGTTGGTGGAAGCGGTGATGGTGATGTTCTGCTCCTTGCCGGTACCCAGATCCTTAGCGGTAACCTTTACGATACCATTCGCATCGATATCGAAGGAAACCTCGATCTGCGGAACACCACGCGGCGCCGGCGCGATACCATCCAGGCGGAAGCGGCCCAGCGTCTTGTTATCCTTGACCATCGGACGCTCACCCTGTACGACATGGATATCAACAGCAGTCTGATTGTTCTCTGCGGTAGAGAAGATCTGGCTCTTCTT
>ONBQ01000174.1 GCA_900316145.1 uncultured Eubacteriales bacterium | reverse complement strand
CCCGGAAAGCCGGCGCCGGTCCCGATGTCCGCCACAGAAATACGATCTTCCAGCCGCATATACTTCGCGCCGGATAAGCTGTCCAGAAAATGCTTGATCAGAACTTCTTGCTCTTCTGTGATCGCGGTCAGATTGATCTTCTCATTCCATTCTGCCAGCAGATGAAAGTACCGGTCAAACTGAACGGCCTGGTCTTCTGATAAATCGACACCAAAGGCCTTAGCCTCTTGTCGGATCGTTTCTAGTATCATACTTTCCTTTCTGCCGCGTGACGACGGCGCTGTTCCAGATAAATGATCAATACGGAAATATCAGCCGGGGAAACACCAGAGATGCGCGATGCCTGACCGACGGAAGCCGGGCGAACGCGGCTCAGCTTCTGGACCGCTTCCGTTCTCAGATTCCCGACCGCCTCGTAATCGATATCCTCCGGGATCTTCTTATTTTCCAGCTTTTTGAATTTCTCTACCTGGGCATTCTGCTTTTCGATGTAACCCGCGTAGCGGATCTGGATCTCGACCTGTTCGGTGATATCCCTGGAAAGAAGAGGGCGCTCCGGATCCACCGAGGCCAGACTTTCATAAGAGACCTCCGGCCGCTTCAGCAATTCTTCCATCGTAGTTCCGGAAGAGAGGGGGGTCGATCCTAAAGAAGTGAGCAGATCATTCGCCCCGACCGAAACATGGACCTGCTTCAGGCGTTCTTTTTCCTGTTCGATCGCTTCTTTCTTTGCCAAAAACCGGGTATAACGCTCTTCGCTGATCAGACCGACCCGGTGCCCCAGCTCTGTCAGACGCAGATCCGCGTTATCCTGGCGCAGCAGCAGACGGTATTCCGCCCGACTGGTCATCATCCGGTACGGTTCATTCGTGCCCTTGATCACCAGATCATCGATCAGAACGCCGATATAACCCTGAGACCGATCCAGGATCAACGGTTCTTCACCTTTGATCTCCAGCGCGGCGTTGATCCCTGCGATCAGGCCTTGCGCCGCGGCCTCTTCATAACCGGAACTCCCGTTGAACTGTCCGGCGCTGAACAGACCATGAAACTTCTTGATCTCCAAGGTATGCTTGAGTTCAAGCGGGTCGATGCAATCATATTCGATCGCGTAACCTGTCCGCATGATGCGGACATTTTCCATGCCTGCAATAGTACGCAGCATGTCCCGCTGCACATCTTCCGGAAGAGAAGAAGACATGCCCTGCACATAATATTCATTGGTGTTTTCGCCCTCCGGCTCCAGGAAAAGCTGATGTCTTTCCTTATCCGCGAAGCGAACCACCTTATCTTCGATAGAGGGGCAGTAGCGGGGACCGATCCCTACGATCGCGCCGCCGAACAGAGGAGAGCGGTGCAGGTTTTTCCGGATGATCTCATGGGTACGCTTATTGGTATAGGTCAGATAGCAGGAACGCTGCGGACGTTCGATCTCTTCGGCGTCGGTTTCAAACGAGAAGGGAATGATACGCTCATCTCCCTTTTGTTCTCCCATCTTGGAGAAATCCAGCGTTTTTCCATCTACGCGGGCCGGAGTTCCGGTCTTAAAGCGTCTGAGAGGAAGCCCCTTTCCCACCAATGCCTCGGAAAGCCCGCCTCTCGCGCTTTGCATGCCGTTAGGTCCGGATTGTGCCTTCCATTCTCCATGAAAACAGGTGGAATTCAGATAAGTCCCGGTGCAGATCACAGCAGCTTTGCAGGGATAATAGGCTCCCGCGGCCGTAATCACGCCTTTTACGCTCCCATCCTGGATATCGATATCCACGACCTCACTTTGACGGATCAGCAATCCTTCCTGCTCTTCCAGCGTGTGCTTCATCGTCTCTTTATACCGGAATTTATCCGCCTGCGCGCGCAAAGAATGCACGGCCGGACCCTTTCCGGTATTGAGCATGCGGGACTGGATAAAGGTCTTATCGATATTACGTCCCATTTCGCCGCCCAAAGCATCGACCTCGCGGACCAGATGACCCTTGGATGTCCCTCCGATACTGGGATTGCAGGGCATCATCGCGATACTGTCCAGATTGACCGCGAAAAGAACGCAGGAAAGCCCCATTCTGGCGACTGCCAAGGCTGCTTCACAGCCGGCATGGCCTCCTCCGATGACCGCTACATCTATTTCCTGTTCCTGATACATATATCTTCCTCTATTACTTTCCTAAGCAGAAGCGCTTAAAGATCTCATCGATCACATCTTCTTTCAGACTATGACCGGAGATCTCACCCAGCGCGTCATACGCGTTGGTATAATCGATCATCAGAATATCCTCCGGATATCCTTCTTCGATTCCTTTCCTGGCAGATACAAGAGCTTCGATCGCCCGGCGAAGGGCGTCCTTTTGCCGGACATTGGTGATCATAGGCTGGCTGTCGATCGCGATCCGGCCTCCAAAGAACATTTCCTGTATCTTTTCTTTTAGTTTTTCCACTCCGGACCCCGTTTTCGCACTGATCCAGATGATCTCTTCCTGATCGGAAAGAAAAGAAGGACGCTCCGGTTCTTCCACCAGATCTTCTTTATTGATCAGGATGATATACTGTTTTTCTTCCAAAGCTTCTTTCATATCTTCCGAAAGAGGCTTCGGATCGATCCCATCGATCATCCATAAGACCAGGTCCGCCTTGCGAGCGGCTTCCAAAGCACGCTCCACGCCGATCTTTTCTACCATATCCTCGGTATCATGAATGCCGGCGGTATCGATCAGGCGAAGAGGGATCCCTTCAAAATCGACGGATTCTTCCAAAGTATCCCGGGTGGTGCCTGCGATCTGCGTAACGATAGCGCGGTCCTGACCCAGGATCCGATTCATCAAAGAAGACTTGCCTACGTTCGGACTGCCAATGATCGCGGTACGGAGGCCTTCCTGGATACGGATGCCGCTGTCAGACGTACGATACAGTTTCGATAAAGCTTCCAGCAGATCTTCTGTCTCGGACAACAGTTTTTCCCTGGTGACCTCTTCAATATCATATTCCGGATAATCGATATTGGCCTCGATCAAGGTCGTCATATCAAGCAGACGGCTGCTTTCTTTTTCGATCAGGCGGGCTAACCTCCCGGAAAGCTGCTCAATAGAAGCCTTTCGGCTCATCTCGGACGTGGAAGAGATCAGATCCATGACCGCTTCCGCCTGGGAAAGGTCCATTTTGCCATTCAAAAAGGCCTGCTTGGAGAATTCTCCGCGATCGGCCGGTTCCGCCCCGGCAGAAACGACAAGTTCCAGGATCTTTCTTTCTACAAAAGGTCCGCCATGACACTGGATCTCAACGGTATCCTCACCCGTATAGGTATGCGGCGCTTTCATGAGCATGACCAGGACCTGATCCAGCACATCCCCATTCGGATATACGATATGTCCATAATGAATGGTATGAGAACGACCATTTTCAAGACGCTTGCCGGAGGGAGACCGAAATACTTTATCTCCGATCTGACAGGCTTCCGGCCCGCTGACTCTGATGATCCCTATTCCTCCGGTTCCCGGAGCGGTTGCCAAGGCGGCTATGGTGGTAGTGGAGATGTCCATGCTCACTTCTCTTTTCTGGTCATAAATTAGAAGAAAAACCCGGCATAGAACCGGGTTCTTTTCATAATAAGATCAACGGCGTCCACGCTTAGGTGTGATGACGACCTTGCGGTACGGCTCTTCACCTTCGCTATGGGTCTCTACGCCAGGATCAGACTGCAGCGTATAATGAATGATGCGTCTTTCGTACGGATTCATGGGCTCCAGAACGACCTTGCGGCCGGTCTTCTTGACCTTGCGGGCCAGGCTGCGGGCCAATGTTTCCAATGTCTTCTGACGACGCTCACGATAGTTCTCGGTATCCAGCTTGACGCGGACATGCTCGGACGTGTTCTTGTTGACGACCATGGTGGTCAGATACTGCAGAGCATCCAAGGTATTGCCGCGCTTTCCGATGATCACGCCCATTCCGCTTTCTTCCGCGGAATCCTCGATATCGATATCCAGGACGTTTTCTTCTGACAGGCTGGTGTTGATGACTGCATCGATGCCCATGGCATCCAATACATCCATCAGGAACAAAGCTGCTTTCTTTTCAATGTCTTCATCCAGCTGCTTCGTTTTTTCTTCTTCAGGAGCTTCCTGAACAGGTTCTTCCACTTTCTGAGCGACAGGCGCCTGAACCGGCTCTTCTTTCTTGACAACTTCCTTTTTAGGAGCTTCTTCCTGAACAGACTGACGGATCTGACTCAACTCTTCGTAGATCTCATCCTCCGGAGCCTGCTGTTTTAAAGTAGCGCGGATATGAGCATTTTTTCCAAAAAGGCCTAAAAGACCCTTACTGCCTTCATCGAGGATTTCGATATCGACCTGGTCGCTAGGTACTCCCAGCTTGATCAAAGCCTGGGAGATAGCCTCGTCCACAGTCTTACCAGTTGTTTCGACTGAATTCATTTCAGACCTCCTCGTCATTGGATGCAGATTCCTGAATCTTTTCTTCTGCATCTTTCTGCCTGGCCTCTAACTCCTTGCGGATAGCCGCTTGTTTGTTGCCAGCCATAGCACTTTTATTGATCGCGTCCTGAGCGGTTCCGATACGCTTACCGGTGCGCTTATCGATGCTGGACTTAGCGATCTCTTTCAAACGTTTCTTTTCTTCAAATTCATCACGACGGCGAAGCGCCTCTCTGTATTCCTCCCGATCGATGATCTTATCAAGGATCACCTGCTGGATCAAAGAGAAAATGTTGCTGACCACCCAGTACAGACCAAGACCAAGCGGAGTGCTGACAACGATGAAGCCCATCATGATCGGGAAGAAGATATTCATCATCTTCATGGTCTGCTGCTGTTGCTTCTGCTCATCAGCGACACGGCCGACCAGCTTCTGACGCTTGTCATTGGCACGCTGCATCAACCAGGTCTGCAGCCAGGTCGTACCACCGGCCAGCAAAGGCCAGATGATACCAGGGAAGCCCCATCCGGGTGCTTCAGAAAGATTAAAGCCGATGAAGGAATTGATCGAAGCCTGTTTTACCTGCAAAGCTGTAAAAGCCGCATCCGAATTCAGGCCGGTCGCTTCCATGAATTCCACCCACTGAGTACGGGAAAGATGACCCAGGAAATCAATGATGGAATTGACCTTGGCAGCGTCAAATTTGGAAATGGATTTCAAAACGGAACTAAACGATTCCGAAATAACATCAGCATATCCATTGGTGGCCATAACGGTGTTAGCCATTTTGGTATAGATATCACCCAGCTCATTCATATAGAAGGGGAGATTGCGCAATACCTCATACATGGCAAACAGGATCGGCATCTGGATCAACATAGGAAGACAGCCGGTAAAAGGAGAAGTCTTATTCTTGGAATAGATCTCCTGCATCTCCACGCTCATTCTCTGGCGGGATTCCGGATCGGTCTTACCCTTGTATTTATCCTGGATCTTGGCGATCTGAGGCTGCAGACGCTGCATCTTTCGGGAAGAGCGCTGCTGCTTTAAGGTCATAGGCACCATGATCGCACGAATGATAAACGTAAACAGGATGATGCTGATAGCCATGGAATGGCTGACGGTCATGGAATAAACGCCGGTAAAGATCAAATTGATGAGCTTACTCAGAACCCATGCGATCGGCTTCAGAATAAAGTTTTTCGTCTGTGCAAGAACGATGAAATTCAAAACCATCCACCTTTCTTTTGGATAAGGGAATCAATTACGGTACCGGGTCATAGTAATCACCCTTATAAAAAGGATGACAGCGAAGGAGCCTTCTGACAGCCAGATAGGACCCCTTGATCGCTCCGTACTTTGAGACAGCCTCATAGGCATATCTCGAACAGGTCGGATAGAAGCGGCAGTGCGGCCGTGTATGCGGCGAAATACATTTCTGATAAAACCGGATCAGAAAAAGCAGAACATGCTTCATGCTTTACTTCTCCTCCGTCCTTTGATACAACCGGAACCTGGATACCAGACGACGAACGGAAACTTCAAGATCTGTGCTCTTTTTTTCTTTTGCGTTGATCCTGGCAATAAAGACATAATCATATCCGTTCAGAAAGTAATCCTCCTGAACGCGCCAGGCTTCTTTAATAATGCGTTTGACTCTGCTTCGAACGACACTGTTTCCGATTTTTTTGCTGACCGTGATGCCTAAACGCTTCACGTCAGTGCCGTTTTCCAGAATATATAATACGAGGCAGTCATCCGCTTTTGATTTTCCCTGTCTGTAAACCCTTCCGAAATCCCGATTTTTTAAACTACGGACCATTGGAAACCTTTCCTGGAAGAAATAGAAAAAGAAATAGGCCGCACCATGAAAATGCGGCCGTATCGTCACTTTGTGTGCAGTATTAAGCAGTTAAGGACTTTCTACCTTTTCTTCTTCTACTGGATAAAATAGAACGACCACTTGCTGTACGCATTCTCTTGCGGAAACCGTGTTCTCTTTTGCGCTGCTTAACCTTCGGATTGAATGTAGTCTTCACTGTGTACACCTCCTTATTTTAGAGCACTGTTCTTATTATATGCATGGGCACGCGATGAGTCAAGCATTTTTTATAGGAAAAAGTAAGGAAAATACAAAAGGATTCTTGCAGTTTAGGCCGATTTTTGGTATCATAGACTTGCACTGCAATTCAATTTTTATAAAGATATCCACTTTTTTTGTGGATAGTTTTGTGGATACCTGTGGATAAGGAGAAGTATAGATGGCTATGGAATATGATGCGTCGTCAATTTATGAGGGCGTAAAGATCCTTTTAAAGGATGTTTTGAATGATATTTCCTATGAGACCTGGTTTCAGAATCTCAAACCCATCACGGTGGATAACCATGTTCTCATCTTGGAGAGCGATCGTGGAGAAGTAGCGCGTCAGGTTATCGAAGGACGCTTTTTCGATATCTTTATGCAGTGCCTGGATCAGCTGGATTATAAAGATCTGACATTCCGCATCGTTGGGCCGGATTCTTATACGCCTCAGCAGCAAAAGGATCAGGAAGAGATCCTCAGCGAGCGGATCCGGGCGGCCAACCTGTATTCCAAACATACCTTTGATGAATTCGTTGAAGGTCAGACCAACCGGCTGGCCTACGCAGCTTCCATCGCGGTAGCGGAACTGCCGGGCGGCACCTATA
The DNA here is from genome assembly GCA_900316145.1 of uncultured Eubacteriales bacterium. Lineage (GTDB taxonomy): Bacteria > Bacillota > Clostridia > Lachnospirales > Bianqueaceae > RUG159. The sequence goes on along the minus strand of ONBQ01000174.1, from coordinate 1,616 downwards.
ATCCATTGTTCATCTGGGGTTCCTCCGGTCTTGGAAAAACACACCTTATGCACGCGATCGGAAATCAGATCCTGAAAACAGATCCGAACAAAAAAGTCTTATATGTGACCTGCGAGTCTTTTACCAATGAACTGGTCGCTTCCATTCAGCGTCACTCTCAGCAACAGTTCCGTGATAAATTCCGCCAGGTCGATGTGCTTCTGATCGATGATATCCAGTTCATCGGAGGAAAAACAGAAACGCAGGAAGAATTCTTCCACACTTTCAACACCTTATATGAGGCCAATAAGCAGATCGTCATTTCCGGTGACCGTCCTCCGGAAGAGATCGACCGTCTTGCGGATCGTCTGCTGACCCGGTTCCGTTGGGGCATGATCGCGGATATCAAGATCCCGGATTATGAGACAAGGCTGGCCATCCTTCAGAAGAAGGTTTCTTCCAACATTCACAACATTTATAAAAAGCCGTTTGACAACAGCGCTTTAAGCTATATCGCCAACCATATCTCATCCAACATCCGTGAACTGGAAGGCGCGCTGACTCAAGTTGCCGCTTTCTCCAGTCTGCAGTCTTCTTCCGCCACCATTACGGAAGCAACGGCCCGCGAAGCCTTAAAAGGATATGCGAGCAATCCGTCCAATCCTATTACGATCTATCGCATAGCGGACGCGGTGTGTGAACAATATGGTATCAGCATGGAAGAACTGAAATCCAAAAAGCGCAACAAAGAGATCGCCTATCCAAGACAGATCGCCATGTATCTGTGCCGTCAGATGACAGATGAATCATTAAGCAGCATCGGCGCGGAGTTTGGCGGCAGGGATCATACCACGGTCCTTCACGGCTGCTCCAAGATCGAGGAAGATATGAAGGGAGAGTTTGGCGAAGAACTTCGCCGGAAGCTGGATGATATTTCCAAATGGATCAAGGGAGAATGATGTCAGGAAGAGTTTCTTCCTTATATAATAAGCCCTTATCTACGGAATTTGATAATTTATCCACAAATTTTCGTGGATAAACCGGTGAAAAAGTGTGAATTAAGGTTGATTCTGCTTACACCTCATTTTGATCCGGATTTCCCTTTTGTGGAATCTTTGGATAAACTGATGAGTTTTCCAGATACTTTTCACATCGTTTTCCAAAGGGAAAATCCTTTCAGATCAAGCCTTTCAGACACTTATCCCCGAATCCACAGTCCCTACTACTACTTCTACTAAAGAATATTTTAAATATCAATTATAATATAATATCCACGACCGAAGGTCGGACAGACCTGATGGAAAGTGGAAAAGATTTCCACATGAGAGTGAAGGAGGAATCCATATGTATCTGATCTGCAATAAATCCGATCTCATTAAAGGAGTCGGTACGGTGTCCAAAGCTGTTTCCGTAAAAACGACCATGCCCATCCTGGAATGCATCCTGATGGAAGCGACCGGTACGGAACTGACCCTGGTCGGAAACGACATGGATCTGGGCATTCAGACTACGATCGAAGCCAGAATCAAAGAAGAAGGTCTGATCGCCGTCAATGCCAAGCTTTTCTCCGAGATCATCCGCAAGCTTCCGGATGAGGACGTATATATCGAAACGGATGAGCGCAATGCCATCACCAT
>ONBQ01000028.1 GCA_900316145.1 uncultured Eubacteriales bacterium | reverse complement strand
TCTCGTCGTCTATTATACTGACGATGTATGAACATTTCTACCGATAAAAACAGCCGGGACACCCCGACTTCCACAACTTACCCCTCAAACGCCAACCTACCTCTCAAGCAGCAAAACGGCTATAGGAATAATTAAATTGCATCAAAGTCGGAGTTTTTATATCGCACACGGCTTCATCTGCCTTGGGCTCCATCAGGTCCACCATCATCCGGATGATGTGCCTGGGGGTGCGGAACTGCCCGTTGACGCCAGCCGTAGCGATCTTGGAAAGCAGGTACTCATAAACGTCTCCGCGTGTATCCGCCGCCTGAAGCTGAGCCATCTGCTCATAGATGCCATCCATCGCTGTCACGATCTTATCCAGCATCAGCGGTGTCGGAACCTTGAAGATAGCGTCGCCCATGTATCGGGAATAGGCGCTTTCCTTGTCTCCATGCAATTCCTTGATGAAGGGGAAGACCCATTCCTGCATGGTACTGTACATTTTTCCGGCCGGGAAATCATGAAAAACGCTCCACTTCAGCTGGCTGCCATCAATGGTCCGATCACCGATCTGCACATTTTTCGCAAAGATGCTTTCATAAGGCAGGCCTAGCATCGCAGCTTCTTTCGCGCGAAGATTATCAGAATCATCCAGATCGTGAATAAACATCAGATAGGTCATCTGCTCAATAACATCCAGCGGATTCGTCAATCCGCCGGTCCAGAAGATCTCCCACAGACCATCGATCTTGCTTCTCAGTTCGCCAGTCACCATATTATTTACTCCTTTTCCCAGTTCCAAGTATAGGAGGTATAGCGCCCTCCCCCAATTTTGATGATTTCCTTGTTGTTCAGCATCTCCGTCAAGGCCCGCTCCACCGTTTTCTGGCTGATATCCGGGCACTGCTGCATGATCTGTGCCTTTGTGATCCGTCCGGTGGTACCGCGGATGATCTCCCGAACCCTGTCAGGCTTGGAAAGCCCTCTTGTGATCAGGATGTCCACTCGGGATGCAAACTCCCGATAGGCGGCGATCACGATGCCCAGCATATACCGGACGAAAGGAAGATAATCGTTCTCACTCTCATGCCATCCGGCTGAACTTTCTTGCAGAACCTCATAATAAGTCTCCTTGCTGTCCGCAATCAACCTTTCGATACTGATATACTTTCCGACAAAATATCCGGAGCGATACAGAAGCAGCAGTGTGAGCAGTCGGCTCATACGTCCGTTGCCATCATTGAATGGGTGGATGCAGAGAAAGTCCAGGATGAACATCGGTATCAGCAGAAGAGGATCCAGTTCGGGATCCGCCGAAGCCTCCTGAAGCGCATTACAGAGGGTATTCATAGCCTCTGTGGTTTCCCATGCGGGGACCGGCTGAAAACGAACACGCTTTGTACCATCCGGCAGTTCTTCCGCGATGATGTTATCGGTGTTTTTAAAGCTGCCTCCGATGACAGAATTGCCGAATTTATAGAGATCCCGATGCAGTTGCAGGATCATACCCGGTCTGACGGGAATATAGTCATAGTTTTCGTGCACGGTACTCAGCACATCACGATAACCGGCGATCTCACGCTCACTCCGTCCCTTAGGCGTAGTTTTGTTCATCACGATCTTCTTCAGCCGGTCGTCGGTAGTGATGATGCCTTCAATACGATTGGACGCTTCCGTGCTCTGGATCTTCGCGATCTCCAGCAGCTCAGCCAGTGCATCTTGCTGTGCTTCGATAAACAGGTTCTGCTGCCCTTTCATTTCGTGGATCTGGGCCAGATACGACACGATCTCGGGAGACAACAGCCTCCTATACTCACTTTTATAGTTCAGTGTTCTCATTCATTATCCTCATTTAGTGGCGTAACATAGTCATTTGGATCCTTTTTGACATAATTGCATATTACCATGTGCATCGTCAAAAGTCAAGGTCAATAAAGTCACAAAACGAATAAATGACTATCTTGATTTGTCCTTTGGCTATAATAAGGCTATCACCATATGTAACTGTGTTGGTCGTTCCTGAAGCTTCATTCCTGATATCACAAGTCCTTTCAGCAAGTTGAATGGGAATGCATTGTACAGAACAACATCCAGCTTTGTTTTGATAAATGGGATAAACGCTCC
>ONBQ01000089.1 GCA_900316145.1 uncultured Eubacteriales bacterium | reverse complement strand
GTAGCGCCATTCTCTGCCTGTAATTTCTTTATTTAAGAAATCGGAAAACCAGAGCTTGTTTCGAATGAAATCGTTACCTGATGGTTTACATTATTAAGAACCTGTCCCGTAAAGTGCAGGGGTCCCCTGACTTACCCGATGTAGTTTGGAGATCTGATCTCACCCGGTAATGCATGTCCTAACGAGCAGCGATGACAACACAAAAGGGCGTATGAAATAACGATGAATGAAAATCGTTCTTCATTCGCCCTTTTTTGATCAAGCAGCCAGGCGAGGTGCGTTTTTTCACGGCCTCTTTTTTATCGTCTTTTTTTCTTTTTCTTAAGCGATGCGATCAGCTTCTGGCTCTTTTGCCAGTCCTCTTCGGTAAGCGCCATCTCGCCAAAGACCGCGTCCTCAAAGACCTGTCTGGCCTCCCTGGCCATTTGCGGGTCGACACCTAAGTCATCCCACCAGACCCGATCGAAGAAGGTGCGGATCGATTCATAGGGATACCGCACATAGTCTTTCTTCGAAAGAAGCTGAAAGATCTCCTGTATATCTTCTCTTGTGCGCAAGGTCCAGTTCAAGGCCTGATATCTGCGTTTTCTCCTTTCTTTGCGGATCAGGAGGATGAGCCCCGCTGCCAGTCCTATCGCAATGCCCCCGCCCAAAAGGATCCCTGGAACGGGGCTTGTTTCAGAAGCGGAAGTATCGGCCGGCTCTGCGGTCTCCTCCTCAGGCAGTTCCTCCTCTTCTTCCGCTTCTTCCTTGTGGATCTGCTCCCAGGCCGCGTAGGATGTGGTATAACCCGACGTGGACTCCACGATGATCCATCCGTACCCCTGGATATAGGCTTCGCTCCAGGCGTGGGTATGACGATCGCTAAGCGTCTTGCGGGACTGTCCGTTCAAAGGCGTCATATAGCCCTGTACATAACGGGCGGGTACGCCGGAGGCGCGCAATAGCATGGCAGATGCCGTCGCGAACCAGGTGCAGTATCCTTCTTTGACCTCCATCATATGCTCCAGGAAATCCTCCGAGGCTTTTGGCTGTTTTGGATCTCTGGTGTAGGTGAAGTTCTCCTGCAGGTAGGCTTCTATGGCCTGCGCTTTATCATAATCGGTCTCGCAATCCCTGGTGATCTCTAAGGCCAAGCTGCGGATCTCTTCGGAAAAATCATCCGGCAGCTGCAGGTAGTGCTCTTGGATCAGTTCTTCCCGGGCCGCAAGAGCTTCCTCGATCTGCACCGTGTTGACCAGCCGCAGCAGGAACTGTTCGGAATAGTCGCTGGTGATCTGCCCCCAGGACTGCCGTTTGTTCTCATCGTACTGATAGCCTTCGCTTTGCCGGATCAGCCGCTCCACATTGTCCGTGTTGTCTTCCAGGAAAAACAGGTTATACAGGCTGTCCCGCTTCTGCGTGTAATCGAACTGGACCCGGCCTGCTTCCGCGTGATAGGGGAAACGCTCTTCATCCAGGGCGATGCGAAGCAATCCCGGTGTGGTAAACAGGCTGCGCGTATCCATTTTCTTGAAGCCGATCTCCAGCCGGCGCTTGCGGAAAACGTCATCCGAAACCTCTTCTTTGTCATCGGCCTGGTCTCTGCGCCACAAGGCATAGATATGCTCCGCCGTGTCATACGTCCAGTTCAAGACCTCGGCATTCTGGTCTTTCCCCAGATGATGAGACCATTCTCTGCCATCATAATAGTCCAAGGTGGTGCCTGGGAGGTAGATGATATATTCATCGCCATAGTCCATCCAGACGGTCATTTTGTGTTCGGAGGAGTCGCTTTTGTCTTCTCCGACCGTTTTCTTTTCCTCCGCGCCGTTGAAATCCATGGTGAATTCCGTTCCGCCTTTTGAGCGGTACAGAAGCTGTGTTTCCAGCCGCTTCCATATCTCTTCCACGCCTTCCCACACTTTATTCAGGGCCTTGTAAGGATACGGTTTGGACGAGACCGGGACCACCGCCAGGATCACAGCAAAAAGGATCGTCAGGATCAGGATCTTCGGCGCGTTTTTTTCTCTTTCTCGGCTTTTCAGGCTGCATGCCTCGATCAGCACATACACGATCAAGGGAACCAGACACAAAACGGCCATTCTTGGGACCTGTCGGCCCGTCACTGCCAGCCATATCCAGAACGCGGCAGATCCGGCCGCCACAAGCAGGCGGGTCCAGAAGAACCGGACCAGATACAGAAGCACGAAGGAGATCCCCATCAGTATCAGGAAAGCCAGTCCGTCAGAAGCAAGCCACAGCTCTCCCGGCGTTTCCTGCCAATGGCGTATCACCCTTTCAAAGATCAGGATCCCGCCGGACACATAGATGTAGACCAGCACCGCCAACAGGATCACCAAGATCGGCCCCGCGGCAGAGCTGGTATGGTCCAGCCATAACATGGCGATGATCCACAAGGCCGCGCCGGCCAGCAAAGCCCCCGTCCGAAGCGCCACATCCGTCTGGGAAGAGAGGATGGACAGAAGGCTTATCAACGGGAGGAAGGTAAACAGGAAAGGCGCGCTGTATTTCTGCCAAAGCTGTTTCATGCGGCACCTCCCGGGCGGCCGCCCTTTTCTTTCTGCCCTTTCAGGGTCTGGAAGATGTCATGTTGCGAAGTGACCTGATAAAACGCGATCTTCTTCTCCGCGGAAGCCAGACTTTTCGCGGTCCCATCCTCCCCGATGTAGATCAGGGTGATCGTTGACCCGCGGCTTATGACACCGCTTAAGGTGCGGATCATCTCTTCATCCACTTCCCAGGTCAAAAGCACATACCGGGCCGCTCCCACCATCTGCTCCAGGCGGACCAGCACCTCATCCACCCGCATGGTCCCGCTGAAGAACCCTCTCGCCATAAGCTTATACAGTTTCTGGTAGGAAGACATCGCCGTTACCGATACATCCCGCTTCAGGTCCGGCACGACCCTCATGGCGATGCCGAAACGCAGGAAATAATCCGCGATGGCAAGGGTCCCTTCTACGATGCTGTCCTCAGCGAGCCATCCGGCACGACCCTCAGGCAGCTGATCGCGTCCGTCCGGGATCACGATCAACTCGTTTTTGGGCTCCGGGATCAGGTTCTTCATGATCAGTTCCTGCCTGCGGGCGGTCAGCTTCCAGTTCACCCGCCGCAGATCATCCCCTTGCTGATACAGTTTCCACTGTCCATCCGGCACATGATCGCCCAGATAGCTTCGATCCACCTGGCGGCGCTCCTCTTCCTCCGGCGGCACGATCTGCACCGATTCCATGCGCTGCCTGCGCGGCAGAACGTGGATTTTCTCCGTACGTTCATAGCGGACGGCTGTCAGGGAAAAATAATCCGGGATCTCGATGGAAGATGCGCCGATCAGGGCCAATCCTAAGTGCCGGCACAGGGGTTTGAAAGAAAACTCCCGGGTCTCACCGGGTTGCAAGGCGCAGGTGAAATCCAGGTCCTCGTCATCAAAGCGTATCTTCCCGTCGGTCATCCGGATCCGCACCAGCGGGATCGGCAAATAGGTCTCGTTGGTCAGACGCAGCGTACAGGGCAATCTTTCCCCTCGTACGACACTGCCATCCTCCACCTCCAGCCGGATCACCACGCCGGCCTTTACGACGCGTCGGAAAGCAAAAGAAAAAACGGGCATCAAAAGAAGGCCCCAGAAGATCAGAAAGCTTGGGGCTCCTCCTCTTTGTCCGATCAAGATGGCTGCCAGAAGCAGGCAGATCGCCCATAGCAGCCGGTGGATCCTGTATTTTTTCATCTTGTTTATCGTTCTGTAACAGGGGGCACCGAAACTACGCGGAGGCACTCTTTCAGGACTCCGGCGTTCGTTGCATTCTGCAGGCTCGCATCCAGCGACAAGATGAGTCTGTGCGCCAGGACCGGTTCCACGACAGCCTGCACATCCTCCGGGATCACATAGCTCTGTCCATTCATGTAGGCCCAGCTTTGGGCGGCATGCAGCAACGCCAGCGTCGCGCGGGGGCTGGCGCCTAACGAAAGATTGCGGGATTCACGCGTGCTGCGCACGATATCCAGGATATAGCGGCGGATCGGTTCGCTGACCTTGACCTGCATGGCTTCTTCCTGCATGGTCAAAAGCTCTTCCCGGGACAGTACCTTTTCAGGCATGGCTCTGTCTTCCCCCCTAAGGCTTCGCTCGATCATGGCCTCCTCGTCTTCTTTCTCCGGATAGCCCATCGAAATGCGCATCAGAAAGCGATCCAGCTGGGCTTCCGGCAGCTGATACGTTCCGGAGAATTCGATCGGGTTCTCCGTCGCGATGACCATAAACGGGGTCGGCACCTGCATCGTTCTTCCCTCAACCGTGACCTGTTTTTCCTCCATGACCTCCAGTAGGCTGGCCTGGGTCTTAGGCGATGTACGGTTGATCTCATCGGCGAGCAGGATGTGGTTCATGACCGGTCCTTCATGGAAGATGAATTCGCCGGTGTGCATATTGACGGTGGAATATCCTGTGATATCGCCCGGCAGGGTATCCGGCGTAAACTGGATCCTTCCGAAGCTTAGATCCAGCGTGTGGGCCAGCGTCAAAGCGAGTGTCGTTTTGCCCACGCCCGGCACGTCCTCCAGGAGCAGGTTTCCGCCTGCCAGAAGGGCAGCAAGCACCAGTCGGCACTGTTCCCTTTTCCCATAGATGGTTTTTTCCATTTCCTTCAATACGGCTTCGAACTTTTCATTCATCCCGGTCTACCTCATCGATCGTTCTCATATTTCTGATATAATTCCGGCTTGTCATACTTGGTATGGTAACGCACCGCATTCAAAAGGCGCCACCAGCGTTTCGGCCTCTGAGCCACCTCTACCCGGCGGATCATTATAAACCCTCGAAACGGCGGCATATACGTGACGATATCATTGACATCCGCAAAGTTCCAGCATTCCTGGCATAAACCTTCCAAATACTTGCGCATCCGCTTGTCATTGGACTTTACGCTGCGGAAAGGCCGCACGCTGCCAAAGGTGAACAGGTGAGGCTTCAGCCCGAAATTATAGTTCAGGTCCTGCGCGCACAAAATCGCCTGCCCGGATCCTAAAGACCAGCCCAGGATCTCCGTTTCCGCAGAAGGATGCTCTTCATGCAGCGTTTGCCACTGCGCCCGGACATCCCGCTTGATGGACTTGTACATGTCGCCCCAGCCGTGATGGACCCTCAGCTGCAAGGGTTTCCCCTGAAAAGTGATGGCGTCATAGTACTTGCTCGAAAACTCTACGATATTGGCAAACCAGTCAGAAAATCCGACCGTTTTCTGGAAGTTGAGCTGGATCACATCACGGTCCATCTCATAGTGGATCTCATAATTCACCTCGTGGCGGATATGCAGCGCGGAAGCCAGGCCGCCCCGTTCATAGCCGACGGCGGAATACATGACGTGATAGGACGCCTGTCCTGTGTTGTTATGGTCTTCGCTGGTATTGATAAAGTACTGCGCAAATGGCAATCTCTGATAATCCATGATAATCCCCTGTTGTTTTAGTACTTGATAAGCACGCTTGTTTCAGGAAAATTGTATACCATCTTTTCCTGTCATGTCAACAGGCTGTTTACGACAGAAAAAAGAAAGGCCCGGCAGACCAGGTCTTTCTTGGATCAGAGATCGATACAGAGGTGTCGTCATCCTAACAAAGGTGTCATGCAGTCCATGCTCAGCAATAAAGTGGAGCTGTTGTGCAAGAGTGCCGAGGTGGACGGCGGAAGAAGGCCAAAGGCGCCAAGCGCGATCAGACTTCCGTTAAAGCCCATGACGAAACGATAATTCCTGTCGATCCGTTTCATTAGTTTTTTGGATAATTCTCTCAGGAGAACCAGTTCCCGGAGATCTTCCGCGGCGATCGTGATATCCGCTACCTCACAGGCAATGCTGGTCCCGCTTCCAATAGCAACACCAACATCCGCCAGCGACAAAGCCGGCGCGTCGTTGATCCCGTCACCGATCATGACGACCAGACGCCCCTGTTCTTGCTCAGAACGGATGAAGGATGCCTTATCTTCCGGCAACACTTCCGCGCGGAATTCATCGATATTCAGTTCTCTGGCAATAGCCTCTGCCGTATTACGGCTGTCACCGGTCAGCATAACGGCCTTGCTGATTCCGGACTCATGCAGCAATCGTACGATTTCCTTTGCCTCCGGCCGTAATGGATCATGAATACCAATGGCCGCGGTCAATACTCCGCCGATCGCAAGATACAGCCAGGAACAATCCGGCGGCAGGGCATCATATCGTTCCTGATCTTCCGGCAATATCCGAACCTTCTCATCTTCAAAAACGAAGTGACGGCTTCCTATGACCGCCCGTTCGTTCTCGATGCGGGTGGCGATGCCGTGGGCGACCACATATTCGACCTCACTGTGCATTTCCCGATGATCCAGCCCTTGCTCTTCAGCGGCCTTCACAACGGCATTCGCGACGGAATGCGGGAAATGTTCTTCCAGGCAGGCGGCGACGCGCAGCATTTCCTTCTCATCTTTTCCCTGGAAAGGCACGACTTCCCTTACCGTGGGGCAGGCATTGGTCAAGGTCCCGGTCTTATCGAAGATGACCGTATCCGCTTTGCTTAAGATCTCCATGTACTTTCCGCCCTTGACCGTGATCTTGTGGCGGCCGGCTTCTCGCATGGCTGACAAGACGCTAAGCGGCATAGAAAGCTTCAGCGCGCAGGAAAAGTCCACCATCAGGACGGAAACGGCCTTGGTCGTATCTCCGGTCAAAGCCCAGGTAAGCGCGCTGCCTCCCAGGCACCAGGGCACCAGCTTATCCGCCAGTTTATAGGCTCTGTTCTCTGTACCCGATTTCAAGCGCTCCGAATCCTCGATCATGCGCACGATCCGGTCATACCGGTTTTCTCCGGCGGAATGGGTAACGCGGATCACGCAGCTTCCTTCTTCGACCACAGAGCCCGCGTATACAGCGGAACCCGGCCGTTTGGCCACCGGTACGGATTCCCCGGTCAAGGATGCCTGATTCAGCATCACATCCCCCTGATCCAGGATCCCGTCCAACGGCAGGACATGGCCGGTATGAACGACGATCCGGTCTCCAGCCTGCACTTTGGACAGAGGCACCATGATCTGCTCATCGTCCTCCGTCAGCTGCCAGACCTGATCCACCTGCAGTGACATGCTCTTGGCCAGGTCATCGACGGATCGTTTATGGGTCCAGGCATCCAAAGTCTCACCTAAACTCAACAAGAACCGCACTGATCCCGCCGTCTCATAGTCACCGGTCAGAATTGATACACCGATCGCGACTCCATCCAGCACCTCGACCGTCAGTCTTCGGGAAAGCAGCGTTTTCGCGGCCAGATACAGTCTCGGGATCGCATAGATGGTATTAAGTACACGCCGAAGGGGAACAGGCAGAAACAAGCGTTTTCCAATGTGCCCTAACACCTTGAAGACCAGTTTCTCTTTATACTCCCGGTTGATGCGTCGACTGTTCGGGCTTAGCACATGTACTTCTTCCTCTGCTTCTTTATAAGAAAAACGTGACAAATGCCTGTATAACTCTCTTCTTTCCCCCTGAAACAACACGGTGACGGTGCACAGCCGTTCATGGACCGTGACCTGATCGACACCGGGCAGAGCCAGCGCCCAGGCTTCAAGAAGATCTGCCTGGTCCATACTCATCACACGCTGGTCAGCACGCAGGCGGACTCTCCCTTTGCTTTCATGCAGGATCTGAAATCTCATGCTTCTGCACTGTCTTCAATGAACTTCTCTTCTTCGGAAGCGGCTCTTCCTTCGTTGATCGCCTTCGCATCTGCCAGAATGTCAGAACATCCTTCCTGAACGGTCTCTACATCACGCATGACCTGATCCTTGCAGCGAAGCACAGCGGCCGTAGCGTGCGCATACAATTTGCGGGCATCTTTGCTTCCCAAAAGCTTTAAGCCGGCAGAGCCAAACACAGAGCCTCCGACAAATAACGCGATTTTTCCGATTGCTTTCATAACAATATCCTCCTTTTATGATCCCGGCTTGCGCCGGTAATTTTTATTTCCGGCCGAACCAGCTTTTTTTCTCTTCCTGGCCGGATTCTACAGACAGGCAGGTATAGCCTGTCTGATCGATCGCTTCTTTCAGCATGGCCCCGTCCACAGGGGTCTCCGTCAGAAACACCGCTTCTTTCTTTCCTTTAGACGCACGGACCTTTTTGGCCTGTGGAACTGCCTTGCGGATCGTATCGCAGATGTGTGCTTCGCACATGCCGCACATCATCCCGTCGATCTTCAATACCGTTTTTATCATTCTTTTGCTCCCTTCTTTCAGCCCGATAGTATTAGTTTCCACTAACCATTGGCTAAAAAAATAACATTCAGATGAATATCACAAACATATAATGATTACAGTTAGAAATGTATAACCAAATATTATTATAGTCTCATTTTTCAATTACGCAAGAGGGTTTTTCTGTTTTTTTCTCATGACCCACCATCTGCGGCAACGCATATTTGACAAAGATCCTTCCGGCTGACTCCTGATACATATCCTGCCTCCTCAAAAAAATAACCTGGAAGATCATGTGATCTCCCAGGCTTTTGTCCTTCCGTGTTAAGCCGATGCTTCGGCCCGTTCTATCTTGGACCAGTCCGGCCAGGCCGCGGAACCCTATAGAACGTTACTATCATACCGCAGATGCGTTGCGATTGCAAGCGGATCTTGATGATCTTATGCTGTCTGAGGCACACATACTTTTATTTCTCTAATGCGAATGAATACAGGTCCAGTAAGACTTCTGTTTTTATTTTACAACCTGCAGCAGGAACCTTTTTGACTCATACTGTGACGGCGTCGGATCGACCAGGATCCCGGCCTGTATCCAAGTCTGCCCAGAGCAGACCCTGTTCAGTTCCGCGCAAAAATAGCGTTTTTCGGGATCCAATCCTCTTGGATGAATACGGATCGGTACTGCGTTGCCCTCGCTTTCTGTCACGACGGCAAAGACCAAAGCCTTCTCTGCTTTTTCCGTCAGGAATTCCCAGCTCATCCACCGGCCGCCAGGCCGGGTCAGTCTATGATACGATCCTTCCCGCAGAATGGGCTCGAGTTCGTTATAGGTTTCGATCTGCTCCCGGATGGCTTGCTTTTCTTCTTCCGTCAGCCTGGTAAAATCCATCTCATAGCCGAAGGCGCCCGTCATCGCCACATTAAAGCGGGTCTCCAGCGGAACGGTCCTTCCGGTCTGATGATTCGGGCAGACCGAAACGTGGCTGGCCATCGTGCTGGTCGGATAGAAGAAAGAGGTGCCATACTGGATCTGCATGCGGCAGACAGCATCCGTATTGTCGGAGCACCAGATCTGGGGCGAATAGCACATCATTCCCAGATCAAAGCGGCCTCCTCCGCCCGAACATGTTTCCAGCAGAAGCTTAGGATAGCGTGCTGTCAGGCGGGCCAGCAGAGAATAGGTCCCCAGCATCCACCGATGGGCGGTCTCACCCTGGAAAGCCTTTTCGGCGCGGCTGAACACATCACACACGCTGCGGTTGAAATCCCATTTGATATAGTCGATCGGGGCATCATCCAGAAGACGGCAAAGATTCTGATAAAGATACTCTACGACTTCCTCTCGTGACATATCCAGGACTAGCTGATAACGGGCCCGGATCGGCTTGCGATCCGGAACAGTAAGCGCCCAGTCCGGGTGCGCTCTGTACAGATCACTGTCCTCCGAGATCATTTCCGGTTCTACCCACAGGCCGAATTTCAGCCCCAGTTTATGGATCTCTTCCGCTAAAGAACAAAGGCTTCCACCCAGTTTCTGCTGATTCTCGGTCCAGTCTCCAAGCCCGGAAAAGTCATCCTCACGCTTACCGAACCATCCGTCATCCAGGACGAGCATTTCCACGCCCAGCTCTTTCGCGCAGCGGCCAAGTTCCAGGATCTTCTCCCGGTTGAAGTGGAAATAGGCGGCTTCCCAGCTGTTGATCAGCACCGGACGGCGCTTGTGTACCCACTCGCCCCGGCAGATATGCTCCTTTACCATGTGATGGAACTGCTGGGACAAGGTATCGAATCCTTCTCCTGAATAAGTTATGACGACCTGAGGCGTATAAAATGTTTCCTCCGGCTGCAGTCTCCAGCAGAACTGTTCCGGATGAAGGCCCATGTTCACGCGGGTCTGTCCCCGCTGGTCCATCTGCGCGCCGGCCATAAAGCTGCCGCTGTAGACAAAGGCCAGTCCATAGCAGTCGCCATGCGTCTCATCCGTTTCCGGCCGGCACAGGATCAGAGCAGGATTTTCCTGATGGCTGGACATCCCGCGCAGGCTGCAGATCTCAGAACGCGCATGGGTAACGGGCACTCTCTCCGGCGTCCGCTCCATGATGTGGCGTCCGGAAAAAGTGATCATATCCAGTTCCCCTTCCATGAAATCCATGGAGCAGGACAGGCAACGGTCCAGCAATATCTTTTCCTGACCGTGGTTCGTAACCCGCACAGAGCGGGTGATCACATCCTGCTGTTCATATACCCCATAGATCAGGTCGACCGTGACAGGGGATGCCTTCTCCTGCAAGGTGAGGATCAAGGTTTCGCAGGGCTCTTCCGGCGTGTCATAGGCGCTCGGCAGACCGGGCAGTTCTACCGTGCCGGATAAGACCTCATAGGACTGGTACCGAAGATCCGCTGCCTTGCTGCCATCCGGGAACAGGAAGGCGATGCTGCTTTCTCTGAAATCGCCGCAGCCATAGCCCGCAAACTCCATCGGCAAGGTATCCGGCGAAGTGGTGCGGTCCAGATCCGCCTCGTAGGGATTGCCGGAAAAACCTATATCTGCCTTGCAGACCAGGTCCAGGAGCGGTTCCGCCGGGATCCGGCTGCCATACCAGAGGTGAAGCAGATACCCATAAGCATCCACTCCGATCTGATAGCTGCTGTGCGCTGTCTGCAGGTGGAACACTTTACCGTTTTCTATTACATGGATCGCCATATCTTAAGCCTCCTGTTTTTATTCCAATACCGATGAAGCTTCCCGCCAGGCTGTTTCCCATATCGGCCCGTTCGCGCAGCCGACCCTAAGGCCCCAGGGTTCATACCAATGAAAGTCCATTTCCTTGCCATCTGCCAACCAGCTCTGGGGCAGCGCTGTTTCCTGCCAGTCCAATGGTTCTGCTGCCGGACGTCTCACGGAATTATCGATCAGCATCTGGCTCAGCTCTTTTTCCTGCTCTGCGGGCAGGGTATCCGGCGCGACGGACACGAACATAGACGTGCCGCTTAAACTAAGCAGTTTTCCCCATTGGCGGTTGTAGTTCCAATCGATCCATTTCGTAATGCCTATGCAGTCCGCGTCCACATCATAAAACGCTCCATGCTGCGGCATGCGGAAGGCAAGGGTATTGACTCCGAAACGCAGTGTGCGCTCCCACATCAGACCGCTGGTATCATCACCGGTGCGGTTCATATGCATGAGTCCCGCTCCCAGATGTCCGATGGTGTTGCACCCCAGGATCAGCATGTCATGCGGCCTGGCGGCTTCATAAATGGTCCTGTACAGGTCCACGATGATCTCCGCGCTGGTCCGGGTCCTATCCGCGAAATGCCAGCCGTCTTCCGTCATTTCACAGGCCATCTCCGCGCCCCAGCGGCCCATGATATCGAAGGTCGTGAAGTCATGCTTCAGCAGGCGATATCCCCAGCTTCCGATCCGGTCCACGGTGTCTCTGACAAGATCCAGTACGCCGGGAACAGACGGATCCAGCCCGCCGGAGGGCAGCTTCCACTCCTTCGGAATATCGCTGATATCATCCTGAAGCAGCCGCACCCAGATGCCGGGGATCACGTTCTTTTCCCGGATCCTGTCCGCCAGTTTTTTCATGTCCCCGAAGTGGGCGTTTGGCACCCAGGGTCCTCCATTGTATATGGCCTCATAATTTCCGTCATCATCATAACGGCCGCACTGCCAGCAATCATCGATGACCATATAAGGACGGTTCTCGGCTCCCTCTGTCAAACGGCTGAGGTACTCCGCATCCTGCAGGATCTGCTCCGCCGAGCTTCTTCCATAGGCATAATACCAGTTGTTCGCGCCGTATACCGGCTGCTCCGGGAAGATAGGATCATCACACATCACCCGGCAGAACCGCTGTGCCGCCTCAAAGGCGGAGATGCCTTCGTAGGTCTCAAAAACGACCTGCGCGGCCAAAAGCGTGCGTCCGTTCAGCAGGACCCCGCTGCCGCCATTTCTTACATCCAGCCACAAAGTGATGCCATCCGGGTCGACCTGCCACGCGCAGATGGCGCCCGGCCGGACTTTGACCCCGTAGCCCGCGGTATTTTGCCCCTGGTTCACAAGCACGTACCACGGATAGGTCTGATAGGGCGTTATGTTTTTCCACTCCAGATCCGCATAAGCGCGCTCCCATGCATCTCCCAGGACCTGGCCATGAAGGCGCTCCTTGAAATGCCAACGCAGACGGATCCGGCTGACCGGCGTATCTTCAGCCTTCACGCTGACATGGAGGCTGTCCTCCTCCATCTGCGTTTCCACCGTAACATCCTTCCAGACAAACGAATCTTTCTTTATGTCATTTTCTGCAGCTCTCCACTGTTCCACCATAACCACGTCCGGTCGGCGCATGATCGATCCAAACATCTGGCATTGACCTCACTTTTCGCTTGATTTCTGCCCACATTATGATATATTCTTATCATAATGTAAATGTGTTTTCCAACTTTATATATGGCATATCCGATATGGCATAACCGCGTTTTTTATGGCAAAACGAATCAAAGGAGAACCTTATGCCGAATCTGCAATTCTTAAGCAGCAACACCCATGAAGTCTTGGAAGGCCTGGGCGAGCCTTCCTTGGAACTGACCCTGGTCCATGTAGGAATGGAGGATTGCCGTCCCTTCCACACCAGTTCCGATAGCCGAGAAGAATATATCATTCATTTTATTCTGGACGGCGCCGGCTTTTACTCCGCGCATGGTTCGACCTGGCCGCTTCATTCCGGGCAGATGTTTCTCATCTACCCGGGTGAGCCGATCGTCTATGGCTCCGACCGCAATGACCCCTGGACCTACGCCTGGATCGGCTTCAAAGGGATCCGCGCGGAAAGCATCCTGAACCAATGCGGCTTCTCCCGCAGCCGTCTGATCCTGCCCCTTGCCGATCCTTCTTCTGTGATGGACACGATCCAGGATATCATGGCGCATAAAGGCCTGAACGCCGCTCATACGCTCTATCGTGAAGCCGGCATGCTTCGTCTGTTCTCCATGCTGGCAGCGTTCCACGAGCAGCAGACGGAAAATGAGTCGGTATCCTCCGCCACCTCTCACGACCTCCTGTACGCCAAACTTGGTTCCGAATACATTCAGAATATGTACATGCACAGCGA
Source organism: uncultured Eubacteriales bacterium (assembly GCA_900316145.1). GTDB lineage: Bacteria > Bacillota > Clostridia > Lachnospirales > Bianqueaceae > RUG159. Next base: position 4,408 of record ONBQ01000089.1, on the reverse strand, counting down.
GATCGGTATCGATGATATCGCCCGTCACGCCGGGATCTCCCGTTCACGCCTGAACCGCGCTTTTCAGAACGGATTTCGCATGTCCGCCAAACAGTATCTGATCGATTTCCGCCTGCATCACGCCGCGGATCTTCTGACAAGCACCGTCTTACCCATCAAAGAGATCTCGGATCTGTGCGGCTACAATGATCAGCTGGTCTTCTCTAAGGCATTCAAAAAAAGCTTTGGATCCAGTCCAAAACTTTATCGGGATACGCATGGATAAGGATAAGCGCAAAGGCCGGTAAGACCGAAAAAGAGCGTCATCCTTTTCTTTGCCATAAAGAAAATCAAGAGGCCAAAGAGCATATGTTCTGAGGCCTCTTGATTTTACTGAATCATTGCGATTTTTCGGTCTGTGATGATGATTTCTTTTTCCCATAAAGTTTCGCAGCGATAAAAACAACTATAGCAGTCCAAACAGCCGCCCATACCTCGACCGCCCACAGAGGCACCAGACCTCTCTGATACATCGCCGGGAATGTATCCATCAGCATATGCAGCAGGATCGCCAGCGGCAGACAGGCCTTCCTTGCGTTTACCACACCATAATATACGATGACCGTGAGTCCGATGTGAAGCAGCATCGCAAACAGACGCTCGATGACGTTCATGGCCATCATCCCGTAATCAAATGCCGCGGCTGCCTGAACAGACGGGAGCGCTGCGGCAGCTGTTTCCTCGGTGATATTCAGGGTATGCAACGCGTTTTCCGTATCTCCCCGGGAAAAAAGCATCGCGATTGCAAGATAGTTGATCATTGCCGGAAGAAGGACCGCCAGTACCTCGATCCCGCCGTGGCCGATTCCGTACAGGACTGCATTTTCCCGGGTACGGTTCTTTTTCATGATATACTTCAGAACGATGTGCCGCCCGCACTCTTCAAAAACACCCGCCATAATGAGACCGTACAGGACGAAGGCTGCCGTGTTTCCATTAATGAACCTCGAAACCGCATTATCCGCGATGATACAGAAGTAGTGCACGCCGAGCTCCAGCACGCGGGCGGAGATGATAAATCCGGCGGCTCCGGCTATAAGCCAGCTGATCTTCGTTTGTTCTTTATGCTTCCTGCGCCAGTAGATGAAGAAACAGACCGGAATCGCGATCATCAAAATGACGGTGACGATCAGAGATGGAATGCTGGTTTTTCCGATAACGATATTTTCAAATTCGCTCATGTATCGTCACCTCCCCATATCTCCACGCAGAAGCCCTTGTGACCGCAGGAAGTACAGGTCAACTTGCGGGCTGTCGGCGTGTGATTGGCCCAAAAAGCCTCTTTCAACGTCGGTCTGAATACCTCGTGGCATTCCGGGCAGATGTATTTCACATGATAGAAGTAGTACCTGCTGATCAATGTCCCCCAAACGGCAGCCACCAATACCCAGACGATGAAGGGCCACCAGATGCCCTTGACGATCCAGAAAATGATGGAAAACCATTGCAGCGCTGTGACCGGGATCCCGGTCAGGATCATCATCCAGCGCATACGTTTCAGTTTTTTCTTGCCCTGCATAATAACAGCTATGTCACCGATGGACTCGAGAGAGAATGTCGACTGGCTTTTCAGTCCGTTTTTCAACTCCCGCAGCTTTTCCAGTTTTTCTTCTTTGTCAGAGATCTCATCCGAAAGGGTCTTCTCCTGTTGTTCGATCAGCAATGAGATCACTTTCTCGGGATGCTCTTCTTTCAGGACCTGAGAGATCGCGTCGATGGGAAGATCCAGTTCCCTTAAAAAACAGATGATCTTCATGCGCTTCAGATCATCTTCCGAATAGAGTCGTCTTCCTCCTTCGGACAGCTCGCTGGGGATCAGGATTCCGCGAGTGTCATAGTACTGAACCGTTCGGACAGTGACACCGCAAAGCTTGGCAAGCTCTCCCGTGGTGTATTTTGACATAGCTTTTCGCCTCCTTTCGTCCCTTATCCTACAACATGACGCTGCGTAACAAGCAATACCTTACGCAAGGACTTTTTTCATTTTAGGCTGATTTTTTAGTTTATCCAGTCATGAAAACCCCTGGAAACATTGAGCTTCCGGGGGTTGATGTCCTCACGTCTTTTTTACCCGAACAGGATCGGCACAAGGAAAAAGCCGATCATATTGCTGAGGAAATGCGGAATGAAACTGATCAGGCAGTTGCCGGTCTTGCGATACAGGATCGCGAAAAAGATCGCGTCGATAAAAATTGCGCCAAGGTCCCATACAACGATCCCCGCAGGGCCTGCGGCATAGTGCGCTACGGCAAAGAGCACTGCCCCGACAATAGCCACCGGCCAAAACGAAAAGCGCTTCATGCCCTTGCCCACAAAGAACGCGCGGAATTCGATCTCTTCACCGAGAACGGAAACGACCTGAGTAAACACCAGCAACGGAAGCTGATCAGAGCCAGGCACATCTATCCGCCCCAGTACATGGTCTATATAAGCCCTGCCGAATACAGCCTTGCTCAGAAGCATTTCCGCAGGGGACAAAAGATGTCGCTGCTTTGACCGCAACCGCGATGATCATAACAGCCATGCCGATGAGGGTAATGATCTTGACCTTGTCATTTTTCACGGAATCAAACATAGATCTGTCTCCTTATTTTTTCTTTGCCAGCCATCCACGGAAGATACCGCCCTGCAGCAAAGAGATGATGGTGAAAAAAACGTCGGCAAACAGGATGAACACAAAGGACGGGATCAGGATACGGGTGTATTTCTTCCCGAAAGCCGTTCCTTTCCTTATCGCTCTGCCCATGCCAAAGAGGTAAAACAGTACACCCAGATTGAAATACAGCAGCAAGGCCGTGTTTTCCACGAAGCTGAGCCAGGCTTCCATCGGGAAGAAATTGCCGGTTTTTACCACGCTCAGCACGGTATTCAGAATCAGCAGCGCGATATCCACGATGAAGAGGATCCGGGTCACGTTCAGCATGACGCCGCCGCCGATCCCAACGCCGCCGCCCCAGGCGATCCCGGCCCGAGCGCAGAAGTTTTCAAACACCTGCATCAGCGGTTCGTTCTGCTTTCCTTCGATAAAGCCATTGTTGGCGATACAGTAAACACGAAGCTTCAAGCCGTTCTCCAGGCAGAAACCCTCCATCTCCTCCAGGAAGCGCAGCACGTGGGACGGAACGCCGTCCACATAGAGCGGCAATCCGAACACCACCGCCTGAGCGTCCCGGAGCTGTTCCAGTATGCGGACGTGGTCGGCAGGCGTGCGCAGCTTTTCATTCACTTTTTCCCCTCCGAGGAAAATACGCTGAAGAAAGAGAAAATACGCGGAGGCGCAGAAGCGTTTCTTGGGACTGCAATTAATGAAAACCGTCTTCATAATGCCGCCTCCAGTTCTGTCAGATCCTTCAGAAAGATGACTTCAGACCGCTCAAAGCCGTCGTTGATCGCGTTCCGCTCAGCCATATACCGGAACGTGGCCTTCTCCGTTTCGCTCACTTCCCCGTATACGACCACTTTCCAGAGATCGTGCTTTCCATAACGGAGCGTATGGTGCATCTGCCGGCCGCGATAGGTGCTGAATGGCGTGGAGGTCGCGATGGAACGGTCCAGGATATTCTTGACCGCGGCACTGTACGCGCCGTAGAGATTCTTCGTGACGATCACAAGTTCGTCTGCATGGCCGATCACGCGGCAGATCTTCTGCAGGCTGTCCTTCATGAAGCACTCCGCAGGATGTTTGGTCCAGCAGCCAAAGCACCCCTGACACGGGGCGTATTTTCCATCTGCCGCGACAGCACGGTCGCATTTTTCTTCGATCAGGCCTTCATACTCGGGTCCCAGGTCATGAAGAATGACTTTCATCTTATTCCTCCTGTCCTGCCGCAAGCACAGCGCCGTTCCATGTACGCTCAAGGTGTTCCGCGATCAGTTTTTCGTCAAATTCCAGATGATCGTTGGCGATGATGCTGGCATAACCATGGGCAAACAACGCCACCGTAATAAATACATTTTTGGTCTTCTGCAGGCTAAGCCCCGCTCCTTCTCGCATGGCTTCCAGTACCGGGACCAGTTCTTCTGAGTCCACCATTTCCAGCAAATTGTTCTCCTCCGCATATCCGGACTGAAACAGGAAGCGAAACAGTTGCGGTTCTTCCACAGCGAAACGGATATAGTTCAAGCCGATTCCAAGGATCGGATCCTGTCCGGGCGGCGTGTTCATCAAATATCCAGTGTGCAGTTGATCGACCCGCTTATAGACAGCTCTCTTCAGGCTGTCGATGGTCAAAAAATGATACATCACCGGCTGCGTGGAGCAATGCAGCTTCCCGGAAACCGTCCGGGCATTGATACTCTCAAAACCGCTTTGGCGGACTACCTCCACTGCGGCGTCGACGATCATCTCCGCCGTGATTCTCGTTTTAGG
>ONBQ01000147.1 GCA_900316145.1 uncultured Eubacteriales bacterium | reverse complement strand
TCCCGGGAAGCGCCCGGATCGACTCATATTCTTCAGGGAAGTGCCCTTCAAATCGTTCTACGATCACCTTGGCCGCTTTATGAAGGTTCCGGGCTCTTGTATAATATCCAAGCCCTTCCCATGCTTTCAGGACCTCGTCCTCCTTCGCGGAAGCCAAAGCGCAGATATCAGAGAATTTCTTCATAAACGCTTCAAAATAGCCGATGACCGCTTCGACCCGGGTCTGCTGCAGCATGATCTCGGAGATCCAGACTGAATAAGGATCTTTTGCTCTTCTCCAGGGCAGATCTCTTGCTTTCAGGTTATGCCAGCGGACCAATTCATCCGGCCACTGCTCCGGCAGTGTCTCGTCCAAAAGTTTAAGCGCTTCCGGCAGTTCTTCCACCTCGCCGATCGCGATGACTCCTTGAGGCAGCTCTCGGTCCACCTCTTTCTGGATCCATACGGCCAGCATTCCGGCGCCTAGAGCGCCAGTGATATCATTGACCCAATGATCCCCCACATAAACAGCCTCGTCAGAGGAGATGCCCATCCGATCCAATGTCAGCCGAAAGATCTCAGGAGAAGGTTTGTGGATCCCTTCCGCTCCGGAAATGGTTATAGCGTCAAAGTAGTGACTGATCCCGGACGAGAGGATCTTGTTGCCCTGAATACTGTCTTCCCCGTTGGTTATGAGTCCTAGCTTATAGCGACCTGACAGCTCTTCCAGAACAGTAAACGCGGCCGGATATGCCTCGGCATGTGTCATGGTAAAATCCGTCCATAAGGCGATGATTTCTTTGAGGTTTATGGACAGCTGATATTTATCTATCAGCGGAAGATAGATATTGGACTTTTTTTCATATCCATGCGCGTCTGTGCGGACCAGATGCTCCACCTCCGCCCGGATCTTCTCTTCATCTGTATCGGAAGGAAGTACCTTCCGCAAAAGATGCTCCGCGAAAGCACGGTATAATTTGTCACGATCCAGTAATGTCATGTCCAGATCGAACAATATGGCTTTGATCATGGCTCACCACCGTTTCATAGGACAATGCGTGGTCTTGAGACACCCCCGCACCGTACAGTAACATCCGCACATCATGCATACGCCGGTATCATCCTGATGCCGGCACGCGTCGCAAAGAGCCATTCTTGAGGCAAAATCCTCTTTCGGACAGGCTTCCTCCGGTTTCATCCGAAGGAGGCGATCGATGGCATCATGCGTGTACTCTTCTACGTTGAATCCCAGCATTTCACAAATACGGCAGCGCCCTTTATAAGGCTCTGCCGCTTGTATCTTTTCTTCCATATGATCAACGGATCTTCAGGCTGACGACCGAGCGAGCGGGAAGATCCAGTTCGATCTTACCGTTTTCGATCGCGCAGCAACCACACGCGTTTGCCTGTACCGTATCCGGTGCTTCAAACGTGTTGCATGCATTATTGGTATCCGCGGTGATGATGGTCTCTTCCGCCGTCTGATAGGAATCTCCTCTAAGATCGATCGTTACAGAATGGGCTTCATGAGGATCCACGTTGCTGAAAGTGATCAGGATGGAACCATCCTCCGCTTTGGAAGCGGAACTGGTGACCGCCGGTACTTCCATGCCATTCCAGCTATAGGATGGCACATCGATCTCAGAACTATCCAACAGCATGGCATCCTGATGATCTTTGTACATATCGAACACATGATAGGTCGGGGTAAGGATCATCTGATCTCCCTCCGTCAGAATGACAGACTGGAGCACATTGACCATCTGAGCGATGTTGGCGATCCGTACACGATCGGAATGCTGATTGAAGATATTCAGGATCATGCCGGCTACGACCGCATCACGGATCGTATTCTGCTGATACAGGAAGCCAGGGTTCGTTCCCTCTTCCACATTGAACCAGTTGCCCCACTCATCCACGACCAGGGCGACTTTCTTTTCCGGATCATATTCATCCATGATCGCGCTGTGTCTGGAGACCAGTTCGTCCATCCACCAGGAGCTCTTCATGGTCTTGAACCAACGCTCTTCCGTCTCATCCAGGGCAGCTCCCTTATCTTCCCAGGGGCCGGCTACGGAATAATGGTGCACCGCCAGGCCATCCATACGCTGGCCGATGCGTTCCATCAGAGTCCTTGTCCAGTTGTAATCATTGTCGCTGGCGCCGCTGGCGATACGGAAGACTTTATTGTCTCCATAGTTATAAAGATAGGTGTTGAACTTACGGAATTCATCGGCATAGTATTCCGGACGCATGTTGCCGCCGCAACCCCATGCTTCATTGCCGATCCCGAAAAACGGGATCTTCCAGGGCTCTTCGCGGCCGTTCTTCCGGCGAAGATCTGCCATCGGTGAGACTCCGTCAAAAGTCATGTATTCGACCCAGTCACGCATCTCGCGTACGGTACCGCTTCCGACGTTGCCGTTGATGTAAGGCTCCGCACCGATCATGTCACAGAATTCCAGGAATTCATGCGTGCCAAAAGAATTATCCTCTGTCACGCCGCCCCAGTTTTTATTGACCATGGTCGGTCTTGACTCCTTCGGGCCAATACCATCCTGCCAATGATAATCATCCGCGAAGCATCCGCCCGGCCAGCGCAGTACCGGCACCTTGATCTTTTTGAGCGCCTCTACGATATCCGTACGGATCCCGTGCACATTGGGGATCTCGGAATCTTCCCCCACAAACACACCGCCGTAGATACAACGGCCCAGGTGTTCAGAAAAGTGTCCATAGATGTAACGGCTGATAGGGTTCTTCTGCACATCGGCGTTTACGATCAGTTTCATGGAAATCCTCCTGTCTGATTATGGTCTTTTAGGACTGGATCACTCCTCGTCTCCGACGATCTCTTCGATATCATTGACCGGCGGCTCCAGGCCTTCGATCTTGACACCGTGCTTTTCCGCATAATCCCAAAGGGCGGCATGGATAGCCTGCTCTGCCAGCAGCGAGCAATGGATCTTGACCGGCGGCAGCCCGTCCAGAGCTTCCATGACCGCCTTATTCGTTACTTTCAAAGCCTGCTGCACGGTTTTTCCGATGACCATTTCCGTGGCCATGCTGGATGTCGCGACAGCCGCGCCGCAGCCAAAGGTCTTGAATTTGACATCCTGGATCACACCATCGTCATCGACCTTCAGGAAGATGCGCATGATATCACCGCACTTCGCGTTGCCAACGGTTCCTACACCGCTGGCGTCTTCCATCTCACCCATGTTGCGCGGGTTCATGAAATGGTCCATAACTTTTTCTGAATACATCATTGCCATTGCTGGTACCTCACTTCTTCATAATGATCGGCGTAACATTGCCGTTTACATAATCCTCATACAACGGGGACATTTCACGCAGCCGTGAAACGATACCCGGCAGTTTTTCCATGATATAATCCACATCTTCTTCTGTGTTTTCCCGTCCGAAGGTCAAACGCAGAGAGCCATGCGCGATCTCGTGCGGCAAGCCGATAGCCATAAGCACATGAGAGGGATCCAGCGAGCCGGACGTGCAGGCGGAACCGCTGGAAGCGCAGATCCCGGCCATATCCAGAAGAAGCAGCAAGGATTCTCCTTCGATGAATTCAAAACTGAAATTCACATGTCCCGGCAAACGGTTTTCACGCGGACCATTGAGCTTGGCGAAGGGGATCTTTTCTTCGATCTCCCGGATGAGGCGGTCGCGCATCGGGATCAGCTTTTTGTTCTTCTCCTCCATTTCGGCAACGGCCAGCTCGATCGCTTTGCCCATGCCGACGATACCCGGAATGTTTTCCGTCGCAGCGCGCTTTTTGCGCTCCTGATCTCCGCCATGGATGAAGGACGGAAGATTCACGCCTTTTCTCATATAGAGAGCACCGACACCCTTCGGCGCGTTGAATTTATGTCCGCTGATGGAAAGCAGATCGATACCCATAGCCTGCACGTCGATCGGAATATTGCCGACGGCCTGGACGGCGTCTACATGCAGCAGGACTCCCTTCTCGTGGCAGATCCGGCTGATCTCTTCGATCGGATTGATGGTGCCGATCTCATTGTTGGCCATGATGACGCTGACAAGGATCGTCTCCGGCGTAATAGCTTGCTCTAGGGCATCCAGTCGAACGAAGCCTTCGCTGTCCACCGGAAGATAGGTGATCTTCGCGCCACGCACTTTCTCCAGGTATTCGCAGGTGTGCAGGATCGCGTGATGCTCTACCGCCGTTGTGATGATGTGATCACCCTTCTTGGCGTAGGCCTCGAAAACCCCTTTCAGCGCCCAGTTGTCGGCCTCGGTACCGCTGCCCGTAAAATAGATCTCGGTAGCGGCTTTTGCGCCTATCGCTTTTTGCACCTGTTCCCTGGCATGCTCCAGGGCTTCTTTGGCCCGACGCGCCATGTTATAGATGCTGGACGGATTGCCATACTCTTCCTTCAGATAAGGAAGCATGGCTTCCAGAACTTCCGGCCGTACCCCCGTCGTTGCCGAATGATCGGCATAGACAAAACGTTTTTCCATAGTCAGACTCCTTACTATTATGAATTATGTCTTGCTTTCAGATCTGCCAGCGTAATGCTATCCACCGCTTGGTTGATGCTGTCTGTGATCTTCTTCCAAACATATTTCGAGACACAGTTTTCCTCATTCGGGCAGACACGCTCGCTGGTCGCCGCGCACTCTACCGGGATCAGGTCTCCCTCACCGGCCCGCAATATGTCGCCTGCGGTAATGTCTTTCAGGTCTTTAGCGATGCGATAGCCGCCTTGCGCGCCTCGAATGCTTTCTACCAGTCCGGCATTACGCAGTTTAGGAAGCAGTTGCTCCAGATAAGGCTCGGAAATGGACGTTCGTTCCGCGATCTGCGAGATCGTTTGCAGTTCATTATCTCCATTGACGGCAAGATCCACCATGGCCTTCAGACTGTACTGACCTTTAGTCGAAATCTTCATCGCGTACTCCTTTCCTTTATTTCCGACAATTTTACTCGGAATTCTTATCTATGACAGCAGAACGCCCTGGCTTTGTCAACAAAAAAGAGGTATCTTTCAGAAAAAAGATACCTCTGTCTTTTGGGTTGCAGGTTATTTTGCTAGGCTTTCATCCTGCTTGCGGATCTCCGCTCGCTTGATCTTGCCGCCGACAGTCTTCGGCAGTTCATCCACATATTCGACCACGCGCGGATACTTATAAGGAGCCGTCATTTTCTTGACGTGATTCTTCAGTTCTAAGGTCAGCTCCTCGGTTCCTTCATACCCCTTCGCCAGTACGATCGTAGCCTTAACGACCTGTCCGCGAATGGGATCCGGAACACCGGTGATGGCGCACTCGACCACGGCCGGATGCGCGATCAGGGCGGATTCTACCTCAAACGGACCGATGCGGTAACCGGAACACTTGATCACATCATCGTTGCGTCCGACAAATCGATAATACCCGTCACTGTCTCTCCAAAGCATATCTCCGGTATTATAACCGATGCCGCCCAGTTTTTCTTCTGTCAGCTCCGGATTCATATAATATCCGGTGAACAGGCCGACCGGCGGATGATTTTTGACATCCATGATGGTCAGAGAGCCCTCATCACCATCTTCACAGATGTTTCCGTCATTATCGATCAATTGGATATCATAGAGCGGATTGGGCTTGCCGGTCGAACCCTCGATCGGCGGAAACCACTCGCTTCCAAAGTTTGCCATTAAGACAGGACCTTCGGTCTGTCCGAATCCTTCATAGATCTGATGTCCGGTCTTCTCTTTCCATTGCTTAACGACCTCCGGGTTAAGCGGCTCTCCAGCTGTCGCGCAATGATGCAAAGAAGACAGATCGAACTGCGACAGGTCTTCCTGCAGCATGAAACGATACATCGTAGGCGGCACGCAGAAGGTCGTGACCTTATACTGCTCGACCTTGCGCAGCAAGTTGCGGGGGTTGAACCGTCCTACCATATCATAACAGAAAATGGTCGCGCCGCAGATCCACTGTCCATAGATCTTGCCCCAGCCAAACTTTGCCCAGCCGGAATCGGAAACGCTCATGTGCAGGTGATCTTCTTCCACATGCTGCCAGTACTTGGCCGTGACGATGTGGCCCAGCGGATAGGAATAATTGTGCTGGACCAGTTTCGGCATACCCGTCGTACCACTTGTGAAATACACGAGCATGATATCATCCCACCGGGTCGCCTCATCACCTGTCGGACGGGGCAGTTCTTCTGAAAACTGATCCATGTTCTCATGCAGGTCCAGCCAGCCTTCTCTCGGCTTGCCGACCAGGATCTTATTTTTCAAAGATGGGATCTCGGGTTCAGCCAGCTCCATCTGCTCCACGACGAACGGATCATCGACGCAGACGACCGCCTTCACTCCTGCCGCAACGCCGCGGTATACGATATCCTTCTTCGTCAGCTGCAGCGTGGCCGGGATCAGGATGATGCCCAGCTTATGCAGCGCGGTCGCGCAGATCCAGTACTCCCAGCGGCGTCTTAATATCATCATGACGACGTCGCCCTTTTTCAATCCCAGACTCCGGAAGTAGTTCGCGACACGGTTGGATAACTTCTTGATGTCCGTAAAGGTGAAAATATGCTCTTCCCCTTCTTCATTGACCCATACCAGAGCCTTTTTATCAGGTTCTTCGTCGGCCCAGGCATCCACTACGTCAAATCCGAAATTGAAATCCTCCGGGACATTGATGGTAAACTTCTCTTTAAACTCCTCATAGCTGTCGAATTCGATCTGCGGAAGGAATTTTTTCAGTAAATAATTCATGAAAACTCCTTAATGCTTGCCTTACTCGGTGATGACTGTCAGAAAACGCGCTTTGGTCTCTCCCCCGCAACGCTGTCCGTGCGGAATAGTGGGATTGAAATAAATGGAATCGCCCGCTTCCATGACGAACTCCTTGCTGCCCAAAGTGACGATGACCGTTCCCTCTAAAACGAGATTGAACTCCTGTCCGCCATGGGTGATCAGCTTGGCCGGTTCATCGTTGGGTTCCAACGTGACCAGAAGGGGCTGCATGATCTTATCGGCATACCGGTACGCCAGATCTTCGAAATGATACTCCGGGTTACGGTTGACGACCTTGCCGTGTCCTCTTTTGATCATATGATAGGTATTCAGGCGGGCCGGCTGTCCGGTCGCGATCTCTGTAAAGTCCACTTTGAACTTGTTGGAGATCTCATAGATGACGCTGATCGGGATGTCTTTTCCGTCTTCTTCATAAGATCTGTACAGTTCCGGGCTGATATGCAAATACTCAGCCAGCTCTTCGATCGTAACTTCGCTCGCTTCTCTCAGTTCCCGAAGCCGGGCCGCGATCTCTCTGTAATCGTTCATGAAAGGTTCTCCTTTCTGTTTATGTTAACGTTTCTTTCCTTTCCCGCCGCGTTTGCTGAAGCGGATCAGCCCGCTGTCGGAAACTTCTGCTATCGAATCGCCCTCTTCAAGCTTCATACCGATCGCGCCTCTGGCGGTCTTTCCCTGCACCGGGATCTCGGATTGCTGGAACCGGATCGCGTACTGATTGGCGGAGGTAAGCATCAGAGAACGATCCTGATACGGGGCGATATAAACAACTTTAGATCCTGGCGAAAGTTTCGTCGAATCGATGGTCCTTCTGGTCACATCGAATTCAGCCATGGAAACCCTCTTCACATATCCATCACTGGATACAAAGACCAGTTCTTTCTCGACCTCCAAGGGCAGGATGGCAATGATATTCTCCTGTTTGCTGTCATACCCTGAAATATTGTCGATCGGGGTGCCTTTGTCCCTCAGACGCCCATAAGGAATATCCTTGACCTTGACCGTGTGCGCCTTGCCGGTATCGGTAAAAGCGATGAGCCGCTGATCCGTTGCGGAAGGGATCACATATTTATGCTCTGGATCAAGCTGTTCCTTATTCTTCTCATAGAGCGTTTCATCGATGGCTCGGATATAATGGAATCGGTCGATCAGAACTACGACCGGAAGGATCTCCTCCGGTTTTTCCTTGATGACAATCTCCTTTGCGTCCGTGATCACTGTCTTACGGGGCTTTTGATATTTAGCCTTCAGGCTCTCTAAGCCGCGTACGATCTCGTGACGCATTTCCGCATGGCTTCCCAATAGTTTTTTATAACGGTTGATGTTCTTAACGATCTTATCGTAATCTTCTTGAATGGCAGCCAGCTCCAGACCGACCAGTCGGGAAAGACGCAGTTCCAGGATGCTTTGCGCCTGGATCTCGGTAAAGCGAAGTTCCTTGGCCTGCTTTTCCGCCGTCTTGGTCTTAAAGCGGATGCCGGTGGTGTTGCCCGTCATCAGGCAGGTCTTAGCCTGCGCTACGGTATCTGATCCGCGGAGGATCTCCACGATCGTATCGACCACATCGATCGCCTTCAACAGACCTTCATCGATCTCCCGTTTGCGGTCTGCCTTTTTCAGAAGGTTCTCGAATTTCCGGGTATGGATCTCATACTGAAAAGCCGCGAATTCCCGGTAAATATCCAGGATACTCATCGTTTCCGGACGTCCGTGGCTGATCGCCAGGAAATTGCATCCGAAGGTATCTTCCAGACGGGTCTTCTTGTACAGGATATTCTCGATCTGCTCGGTATCCGCCCCCTTCTTCAGCTCCAGAACGATGCGGATGCCTTCTTTGGAAGACTGATTGGAAATATCGACGATATCTGAAAGCGTCTTGTTCTCGACCAGATCCGCCACGGACTGCAGGAACTTGCCGATGCCGTCACCGATCATGGGATAAGGGATCTCGGTGATGACTAACTTCTCTTTACCGCCTTTGTCCTGCTCGATGACCACCTTGCCACGGACCTTGATCTTGCCCGTTCCGGTGGTGTAGATCGCGTTCAGATCCGACTGATTGCTGATGATGCCTCCGGTAGGAAAGTCCGGACCCGGCAGGATCTGCATCAGATCTTCGATAGTGGCCTGCTTTTCATGATCGAGATACCAGATGGCCGCGTCGATGACTTCACCTGTATTGTGGGTCGGCATAGAGGTGGCCATACCGACCGCGATACCCTCGGTGCCATTGATCAGCAGGTTGGGAAGACGGCAAGGAAGCACGGCCGGCTCATCCAGCTCTTCATCATAGTTGGGGATAAAATCGACGGTATTCTCTTTGATATCACTTAACAGAACATCTTCTGTGTAAGGCGTCATGCGGCACTCGATGTAACGGGACGCGGCCGCTTCATCTCCCTCTATGGAGCCAAAATTGCCGTGTCCGTCGACCAAGGGCTGGTATTGTTTCCAGTCCTGCGCCATGACAACGAGGGCGCCTTCCAGGGAACTGTCACCGTGCGGGTGATATTTACCCATCGTATCACCTACGACACGGGCCACCTTACGATACGGCTTGTCTGAGGTCGTTCCCAGCTCCTGCATATCATAGATCAGACGTCTTTGGACCGGTTTGAGACCGTCCCGGACATCCGGCAGCGCGCGCGCTGTGATGACGGACATGGAATAATCGATGTAGGATTTACGCATGACATCAGAGAATTCCACATCGAGGATCTTTTCCTGGATCTCTTCGAGAGCCTGCTTCGTTTTCCGCTTCCGGTTCTTCTTAGGTTCCTCCTTCGGATCCATCAGATCGTCAAAAGACAACTGTTCGTCTTGTTTTTTAGGCATGTAATAATAACCCTTTCCAGTCAAGCATTAGATATCCAGTTCTGCCAGGTTGGCATTCTGATAGATAAAGTCCTTGCGCGCTCCGACATCGGAACCCATGAGCATGGCCGTAGTTTCGGTAGCCAGAGCCGCGTCATCGATGCTGACCCGCTTCAGGATGCGCGTCCTGGGATCCATGGTGGTCTCCCACAGCTGATCCGCGCTCATCTCGCCCAGACCTTTGTACCGCTGCAGCTTGAAGGAACCGGGTTTATGCTTCTTCCGGTATTCGTCCAGGGCGGAATCATCATATAAATATTCCTCCTGCCCGCGGGACGGAATGGCTTTGTACAAAGGCGGCGTCGCCAGATAGACATGTCCTTCCGTGATCAGCTCCGGCATAAGCCGGTAGAACAAAGTCAGGACCAATGTATCGATATGACAGCCATCGATATCCGCATCCGTAGCGATGATGACCTTGTCATACTTTAATTTGGTAATATCAAAATCATTGCCATAGCCTTCCGAGAACCCGCATCCGAAGGCGTAGATCATGGTCCGGATCTCTTCATTAGCCAGGATCTTGTCCATGGAAGCCTTCTCAACATTCAGCACCTTGCCCCGTACAGGAAGGATCGCCTGGAAGCTTCTGTCTCTGGCCGATTTGGCAGATCCGCCCGCGGAATTACCTTCCACGATAAAGATCTCGCACCGTTTCGGATCACGGCTTTCGCAGTTGGCAAGCTTTCCGTTGGAATCGAAGGAGAATTTCTTTTTGGTCAGCAGGTTGGCCTTGGACTTTTCCTCAGTTTTACGGATCTTGGCAGCCTTTTCCGCGCAGGAAAGGATGCTTTTGAGCGTATCGAGATTCCTGTCAAAATACAAGGTCAGCTGCTCCTGGGTGACCTTGGTCACGACCTTGGCCGCGTCCGGATTGTCCAGCTTGGTCTTGGTCTGGCCTTCAAAACGAGGATCCGGATGCTTGATGGAAACAATGGCCGTAAGACCCGTTCTCACATCCGTTCCGGAGAAATTCTCGTCCTTATCCTTTAATACGCCGATCGCTCTGGCATACTGATTCAGTGTGGTCGTAAGGGCCGTTTTGAATCCTGTCAGATGCGTACCGCCTTCAGAATTATAGATAGTATTGCAGAATCCGGAAATGTTCTCGTGGAACTCTTCGGTATACTGCAGACAGACCTCAACTTCGATCCCTTCGGAAGAACCGGAAAAATGGATCGGCTCATGCACCTTGTTGGTGTTGCGGTTCTGCTGCTGAATATAAGCGACGATCCCGCCGGGTTCATGATAGATTTTGAATCCATGATCCAGCACATCCTCGCGATTGTCCTGGAAGGTTATGGTAAGCCCCGGGTTCAGATACGCGATCTCATGCAGGCGATGCTCCACATCGCTTTCCCGGAAGCGGGTCTTTTCGAAGATCTCCCCATCCGGTTTGAACGTGATCCTGGTTCCATGTTCCCGGGTCCTTTTGATCTTCGGAAGCATTTTATCTTCCAGCTTCACGACAGGCTTGCCCCGCTGATACCGGTCATGATGCACATATCCATCCTGCGCGATCTCCACATCCAGCCATTCTGACAACGCATTGACCGCGGATGAACCCACACCATGCAGACCGCCGCTGGTCTTATAAGCGCCGTCACCGAATTTACCGCCGGCGTGCAAAGTAGTCAACGCGACTCGAACAGCGGGAAGGCCTTTCTTATGCAGACCGACCGGAATACCGCGTCCGTTATCCTGAACCGTGCAGGAACCGTCCGCATTCAGCGTGATCCGGATCTCATCACAGAAACCGGCCAGGTGTTCATCGACCGCGTTATCCACGATCTCATAGATCAGGTGATTCAGTCCTCTGGTACCGGTCGAGCCAATGTACATGCCCGGCCGTTTTCGAACCGGTTCCAGTCCTTCTAATACTTCAATGCTGTTCGCGTCATAGCTTGGTTTTTTAGGCATATTTCCTCCAACATTCTCTGAGCGGATAGATATCATTCATGATCCTGCGTGTTGCCCAGGTCATATAAAGTCTCCTGATAGACCCAATAATTGAGCCAATTGGAATATAAGAGATTCGCGTGGCTGCGCCAGGTCTTTTTAGGCGTTCTGGACGGGTCATCATTCGGGAAATAATTATACGGGATCTCGATCGGAAGCCCTCGGCTTAAGTCTCTCTCATATTCACCGCGCAGCGTGGTCGCGTCATACTCACTGTGTCCGGTCACGAAGACCTGTTTTTTATCACGGGAAACGATCATATACACGCCGGCTTTCTCCGATGTAGAAAGGATCTTCAGTTCCGGGTGTTTCAGGATCTCCTCGATCGGCGTATAGGTGTGGCGGGAATGCGGAGCCAGAAATACGTCATCGAACCCGCGCAGCAGATCGATATTTTCCTGGATGCGGTTATGTTCAAAAACTCCGAACATCTTGGCAGGAAGCACCTTTTTCGGCACACCGTAATGATAATACAGTCCCGCCTGCGCTCCCCAGCAGATATGATAGGTGGAAGTCACATTCGTCTTTGTCCACTCCATGATCTCGCAAAGCTCCGGCCAGTAATCCACCTCTTCGAAAGGGATCATCTCCACCGGGGCTCCGGTAATGATCATGCCATCGAACCGGCGCTCTCTGATCTGATCAAAGACAACATAATGCTCCTTCAGATACTCCTGATCGACATGGGTCGATTCATGGGAAGACATGGTCAGAAATGTCACATTCGTCTGCAAGGGAGAATTTCCCAGCATACGCAGGATCTGCAGTTCTGTCTGCTGCTTGAGGGGCATCAGATTGAGCAGAACGATCTCCAAGGGACGGATGTCCTGATGCAAGGCTCTGTCCAAAGGCATGGTAAAGACATTTTGCTGGATCAGCATGTCATGGTCCGGGAGATTGGGAGTCAGGTTGATTGGCATAGTAACCTCCATTCCGAAGCGTAATCATTCGAGCGCTTTGAAGCTTCGGATTTTAGAATATATATTATCACAATTTATTATTATATCACAGGTTTATGATTTGCCGCAACTTTATTTTATGTTGACGAACATAAATAATTCTTATATAATACTATTTCATAGAAAGGGGTATGTCATACATGCTTCAACGGTTTTTTTACCGATTTATGCGCCGGCTTTTTTCGGAAGGGATCACTTCCTATGCCGCGCAGATCTCTTATTACATGATCTTGTCCCTGATCCCGTTTGTGACCCTTGTCGGTATGATCCTGATCAATACCCATCTGGTCACCGCATCCGGTATTATCAATACTCTGTCTCAGATCCATTCCATTCCCGAAGCGCTCAGAGAAATGGTCTCAGCCGTATTTACCAATCTGGAGCGGGATTCCGGACAATACTATTCGATTTACATCATCGTTATCCTGTATTCTTCTTCCCGGGCTATGGGCAGCATATCAAACGGTCTGCACCGTGTTTACAGGACCATCGAGACCCGTCCTATTCTGGTCCGGTTCTTTCTCTCCATTTTCTATACGGTCTCTTTCGCTTTGATGATCGTTCTGTTCGTCGCCCTGGTCCTGTTTGGTGAGGCACTGAGCAAAGCCGCTTTTTCGTTTCTGGGATTGAGCCGGTTTTATGTGAAACTGATCACTTACCTCAGATACTGCCTGCCTCTCATACTCATGCTCATCACCTATTTCCTTTTGTACCGCTTTATTCCTACCAAAAGAGTTAAATTCCGGTTCGTATTTCCGGGAGCATTGCTGGCTACCATCGTCAGCTGGGTCGTTAGTTTGATCTTCTCCAGTTCCGTTTCTGATATTTCGCGTTATCAGTCCATATACGGAGGTCTGTCACAGATCATTATCATCATCATCTGGCTTTGGATCATCTGCCTGATCCTGCTCATAGGAGCGATCTTCAATTCGACTTTGATCGAATTCTCACAAAATAACAGAGGCCATTAAGGCCTCTGTGTTTTTATATAAAATAGGTATTCCCGTTTCTTTCGTTGTATTCATCCAGAAGGTCCTGCAAGGTCACTCCATCGACATATTGATCGATCACTTTCTGCAAGCCTTGCCAGAAGCCTAAGGTGATACAAGTATCCCTTCTGGGGCAGTCATTGACCTCTCCATCCAGGCACGCGACCGGCGCCAGGCTTCCCTCCGCGGCCCGCAGGATCTCGCCGACGACATATTCATCCGGGCGGCGAAGCAGGCGGTAACCGCCCTCTTTTCCCCGTGTGCTCTGGATGAACCCATGCTTGGTAAGGATCGAGACGACCTGTTCCAGATATTTGACAGAGATCTCCTGACGCTCCGCGATCTCCTTTAATGAAATGACACCATCTGCCTGGTGCAAGGCCAGATCCAGCATCATACGCACCGCGTACCGCCCTTTGGTCGAAATCTTCATTTCGTTTCCCCCTGTCATCGTTTATATTAATTCTGTATCTCTGAAATACGGAAAAACTCTTGGTATCTTTTATTTTACTATGAAATCAGTAGGAAATCAAGGACCGACATGTTTTTCTTCTTGCCATATCCACATCCTTTGTATATAATAGAGTCGTTAACTGAGTAGGAAGACAAGCGTCAAGTGTCCGACGGACGGGGAGTTGCCGAGGAACGAAGAACCTTGACCGGTTTGCGGTTTGTCTTCCGCATCCCGCTGTTACACTAAATTTTGGCCAGTACCAGGTTTTTTGTGCAGCTAAGTGAAAGGAAGGCCTGCCATGAAATCGTTCTGGCTGCGTTCATTTCGCGAGCTGAGATCCTTGCGCGTGATCATCGGAGCCGCTCTTTTGCTCGCGATCAGTGTGATCCTGGATCAGTTCACTCTTGAACTGTCCCCCACTTTGAAAATCGGTTTCGGATTTCTCGTGACCGGATTATGCGGCATGCTTTATGGCCCCGTCGTAGGCGGCCTCATGGGCGGTGTCGGCGATATCGTCAAATTCATCATCAAGCCCACCGGCACGTTTTTCTTCGGTTTTACCCTAAACGCCATCCTGGCCGGCATCCTGTATGGCCTGTTTTTCTATAAAAACCGGGTGACTGTACTGCGCTGCGTTTTGTGCAAGGCACTGGCCAACGCGGTGATCAATATCCTGCTCAATACCCTTTGGCTGTCGATCCTGATGGGCAAGGGATTCTATGCGCTCCTGGTTCCTCGCGTCACCAAGAACCTGATCGCTCTGCCTATCGAAGTCTTTCTGCTTTGGCTGATCCTAAGCCAGCTTTCCAAAGTGTTCAAGCAGAACCCTTCTCTCTTTGAATAATGAAATGACCCTGCGATTGCAGGGTCTTATTTTTTAGTCGATGATGCCGCGGATCTCATTGATATCCTTGACACCGGTCTTTTCCATAAACTCTTTCAATTCATTCAGGATCCTGACGGGAGCCATCGGATCGCTTAACGCGGCTGTTCCGACCGCGACCATGCTCGCTCCGGCCATGATGAACTCCGCCACGTCTTCGCCTGTCATGACGCCGCCCATACCGATAATGGGAAGATCCACCGCCTTGGCCACCTGATAGACCATACGCACTGCGACCGGCTTGATAGCAGGTCCGGAAAATCCACCGACCTTGCGGGCCAGGACGGGCCGGCGCCGATATACATCGATCTTCATGCCAAGCAATGTATTGATCAAGGACAGGGCATCCGCCCCGCCATCCCTGGCCGCCCGGGCGATCTCCACGATATCTGTCACGTTGGGCGTCAGTTTTACGATCAATGGCTGTCTGGCTTTATCTTTGACCGCCGATACCACTTTTCTCACCATATCCGGATCGGTTCCGAAGGTCACACCGCCGGCCGATACATTGGGACAGGAAATGTTGAGTTCCAGCAGATCGATCGGAGCGTCCTGAAGCTTCTCCACGACTGCCGTATACTCTTCGATCGTATGCCCCGCTACATTAACGATGATCCGGGTGTCATACTGTTTCAGAAACGGAAGATCTTTTTCAAGCCAGGCATCCACACCGGGATTCTGCAGACCGACGGAATTGAGCATACCGCCGTAGGTCTCCGCGATCCTGGGTGTCGGATTGCCTTCCCACGCGACATCAGCAATGCCTTTGACCGTGGCCGCGCCAAGGACGGACAGATCATAAAACGCGGCATGCGCCTCAGGATTAAAGGTTCCGGACGCGGTCGTGAGAGGATTCTTCATATCGATCCCGCAAAAGTTTACCTGCAGATTCATGAGAAGATCACTTCCTTTCCTGAGAAGACCGGACCGTCTTTGCAAACTCGCTTTAACCCTTCCGTCGTCTGGGCCGGACAGCCATAGCAGGCGCCAAATCCGCAGCCCATCCGCTCTTCAAGGGAGAACCAGCATTCCAGACCATATTCCTCCTGGATCTGCTGAATGGCTTTCATCATCGGGATCGGACCACAGGCAAAAAGCACTCTTTTACACGCCGGTGTCCGGCTGAAATGATCTTTTAACCGGTCCACAACATTGCCTTTGAAACCGCAGGCTCCATCATCACTGGCATTCAGGACAGCTCCATAAGAAGGGAACGGCTCCTGGATCCAAGGCATGCTTCTGAAGCCCAGAACGCTTGTGATCGAAAGTTCCGGCTTCCTGTTTTTCAGCATCTTGGCTGTAAACTGAAGCGGCGGAATACCCAGACCTCCGCCCACCAGCAGGACCTCTTCTGCTTTTAGTGCTTCTTCGATGGGAAATCCATGGCCAAGAGGACCTGTGACCCGGACCTGTTCTCCCGCCTGATACGCCGCGAACTCTTCTGTTCCCTTGCCCACTACTGCGTAAATAAGGGACAAGGTATCTCCCTCCGCGTCATAAACACTGATCGGCCGGGGAAGGAGGCGGCTTTTGTCCCGGCAGTACAGATCAACGAATTGTCCGGGCTCGACCGCAGCCGCGATCTCAGGCGCGCAAAGGTCCATGCGCCAGATCCCGTCCGCGATCTTCTCTTGCTTCAGGATCGTAGAGATGGTTTCTATCATTTTCTCCGAGCCTCCTCAAGAGCCTGCGCCAGATCCTCTTTCATATCCAGAACCGCCTGTCTGGTCGCGTCCTCAAAGGAAAGACCCTCGTATTTCGGACTCTTCCACGCGCCAATGATGCCCCGGGAAGAATTCACGATGGCACCGATACCGTCTTCATTGAAGCAGCCGGCCAGATCCTTTGCGGTAGCTCCTTGCGCACCGTATCCGGGCACCAGGAAGAAGGTATGGGGAAGGATCTTTCGCAGCGTGGTCCCCTGTTCCGGATAGGTGGCGCCAACGACCGCGCCGACATCGGAAAAGCCGTATTTGCCACGGAAAGGCTCGCCCCAGGCTTCGATCTTTTTGCCCACTACAACGTACAGCGGCTCCTTCTCTTCTCCGACAAGGAGATCCTGGATCTCGCCGCCGCCCGGGTTGGACGTTTTGCAAAGGATAAACATGCCCTTATCTCTCTTCTTCATATGCGGGAAGAAAGGTTCGATCGATTCGATCCCGAGATACGGGTTAAGGGTGACCATATCTTCATCGAAAACAGGATATTCCTGCTCTCCGACCACGGTGGTCCCGATGTGGCCGATGGCGTAAGCTTCCGCTGTGGAAGCGATATCGCTGCGTTTGATATCTCCGATCACGACAAGGCCTTTTTCCTTTGCGTACCGGACGGTCTCCTGAAATGCCATGAGGCCCGGAACGCCGAACTGCTCATACATGGCGATCTGAGGCTTGACGGCCGGGATCAGGTCACTGACCGCGTCCAGAATAGCCTTGTTGAAAGTGAGGAAGCTTTCCGCCGCGCCTTCCAGCGTAAAACCGTATTTCTCAAAGGCCTCTTCTTTCATATGATCAGGGATCAGGTTCAAACGAGGGTCCAGACCGACTACTGTAGGATTGTTCTTCGCCAGAATACTGTCTATCAAACGATCGATCATGCTATTACTCCTTTTCCATCTTCAAAAACGATCCGTCCGCCCAGTATCGTCATTTTCACTTTTCCATATACTTTCCAGCCGTGATACGGCGTATTGCGTCCCATCGTATAAAACGTATTCTTATCGATCACATATTCCGTATCCGGATCGATGAGGCAGATGTCGGCGCAGGAGCCTTCCTGAAGTGTTCCTTTACCGTTGCCCAGGATCCTGGCCGGATTGGTGCTCATCTTTTCGATCAGTTCAAGGGGAGTCAAAACGCCGGTTTTGACAAGCGTCGTGACCGAAACCGGGACGGATGTCTCGAGCCCGACGATCCCGTTCGCGCTCTTTTCCAGTCCGACATTCTTTTCACTCTCATGATGCGGCGCGTGATCCGTCGCGATGCAATCCAGCGTTCCATCCTGAAGCGCGGCTTTCATGGCTTCCACATCCCGGGCTGAACGCAACGGAGGATTCATTTTGTAATTGGCGTCATTGAGCTCGATCTTGCTGTCATCCAGCGCGAAATGATGCGGGCCGACCTCGGCCGTTACCGGAACACCATGGTTTTTGGCCACGCGAATGATCTCTGCGCTGCCTTCCGTGCTGACATGGCAGATATGGAGTCTGGCCCCGGTAAAGGACGCCAGCTGAATATCCCGGGCCGTGATGATCTCTTCGGCGATCCCTTCCAATGGGGCTAAGCCCAGTTCTTCCTGTGCCTTGCAAGGATTGACACATCCGTGGGCCAGATCTGCATCCTCACAGTGGTCAAAGATCGGAAGATCCTTTTCCTTGGCCAGGATCATGGCCTGCTTCATGAGTTCCGCGTTCATGACCGACTTGCCGTCTTCACTGATCGCGCAGATGCCCTGATCCAGCATTCCCAGGATATCAGCCAGTTCTTCTCCCTGCTGCCCCTTGGTGATGGCGCCGATCACTTCCAGGTTGGTGACCGGGACTTTCGCCGCTTCTTCCTGAATATAGCGAACGACCTCGGCACAGTCAACGACCGGCTTGGTATTGGGCATGCAGCAGACCGTCGTAAACCCACCCGCGGCGGCCGCCCTGCAGCCTGTCGCGATCGTTTCTTTATAAGTGAGGCCGGGATCACGGAAATGCACATGCAAGTCGATCAGACCAGGGGTGACCCACAGTCCGGACGCATCAATCACGCGGTCCGCCTGCTCCTTAAGTCCAATCCCCGCTTTTTCGATCTTTCCATCGCGGATCCAAAGATCCATGACCATGTCTGCCCCTTGCGAGGGATCCAGCACGCGTCCATTTTGAATGAGAACCGTCATACTCTTACTTCTTTCTGTATCCTGTGGCAAAGTCCACGATGTTGGTGAATGGCTCACCGCTTTCCAAAGCTTCCAGGTTTTTTGCCGCGATCCGGATGATACGGTCCCATGTCTCTTGCAGATGGAATCCGCCGGAAATATGCGGGGTGATCAGAAGATCGTCCAGCTGCCACAAGGGACTGTCCGCGGGCAAGGGTTCGGGGTCCGTTACGTCTATGCCGCAAGCTCCCAAAGTTCCGCTTGTTAAAGCCTCTCGCAAAGCTTCCTGATCGATGGCGGTACCACGGCCAACATTGAGCAGGATCGCGCCGGGCTTCATGCAGGCAAAAGCATCCCTGTCGATGATATGATAAGTGGCGGGCGTTCCCGGAAGGCTCATCGCAATGATGTCCGCTTCCGGCAAATACTTTTTAAAGTTCTCCGTGGTATCCACAAGATCCGCGTAATCCGGCTTTTGTCCGGGTGTACGCGTGATCCCTATGACGTGGGCTCCCAAAGCATGCACTCTCTTGCCGAACTCTCCGCCGATATCACCCATTCCCAGGATCAGTACCGTTGACCCCAGGATCGACTTGACCGTTCCTCTGTCTTCCCATACGTTGCGCTTCTGCTGATCCCGGTAAAGATGCAGCTTCTTCATCAATGTCAGCAGCATGCCCAGCATATGCTCGGAAATAGCCAGGCCGTAAGATCCTGTCGCGTTGCAAAGGACTGCGCCTTGTGGCATGACGCCCGGGGCTGTATAGCCATCGGTGCCTGCGCTGTTGAGCTGCATGAGCTTCAGGTCCTTGCAGGCCTTCAGTCTGGCCGGAGAAAGGTTGCCTATGATGGCCCAGGCTTCTGCCAATTCTTCATCCGTGATCTGATCCGGAGACGCAAAGATGAATTCAGCCTCTACGCTTTCCTTTAGCCACTTCTTATGTTCCTCGCTCACCGGCATGCACACAAACACTTTTTTCATAAGGATTCCTCCAGGATCCGGACAAAAGCCTCCAGGCCTTCCTGATCCTCTTTCGTGAAGCGGGCCTTTACCGGACTGTCGATATCCAAAACGCCCCAAATCTTTCCATCCTGATGGATGGGGATCACGATCTCTGACGCGGACTGACTGTCACAGGCGATATGGCCGGGGAACGCATGGACATCTTCCACCAGCTGCGTCTGGTCCTGGGCGACCGCGGTCCCGCACACACCCCGTCCGACCGCGATATGCGTGCAGGCTACTTTCCCCTGAAACGGTCCGAGTTGAAGCTCGTTATCTCTCATCAGATAAAAGCCGGCCCAGTTCAGATCTTTCAGCTCTTCAAACAGCAGCGCGCTGGCATTGCTGAGAAGAGTGATATACCAGTCTTTTGCCTCGGCCAGGCCTTGGAGTTTCCAGTTTATTTCTTGATAATCCATGGACTTTCAGCCCCTTTTCTAAAAACTTCTTTCAATAGTTTATATAATTTTGAAGGCCTTGTCAATCATCGTGTTTGTTGACTTCTATTGTTGTGAAAGTTATAATAAATTTGAATCCGCTTCCGGAGGTGTTCTATGAAATCTACCCGTTTGATCGCCCTGTTTATGGCTTCGATCATGGTATTTGCTGCCTGTTCCCGGTCGCAAAAGGCAGAAGAGTCCTCTTCCTCATCCGCCGAGACATCGCAAGAGTCTGAAACCGAAGAAGCTCCCGACCAGGAGGAAGAACCTGAAGAGGAATTGCCTCAGACCGCCCGGTCTGAGGAGTTTTCGCGTGCTCTTGGCAAAATGGGGCAGATCTATGACCCGGCTTTATCGGTCTTGAATGTACTGGACTCTTCCCTGAAAGAATCTCCGGAACCGAAGAATTATACGGTCATGATCTATATGATCGGTTCCAATCTTGAGAGCATCAACGCCGCGGGTACCAGCGACC
Organism: uncultured Eubacteriales bacterium; assembly: GCA_900316145.1. Lineage (GTDB taxonomy): Bacteria > Bacillota > Clostridia > Lachnospirales > Bianqueaceae > RUG159. The sequence continues at coordinate 4,812 of ONBQ01000147.1, read as the reverse complement.
TGCTGGAGATCGAATCATCCGGCATCGACTATTCCCGCAACAATGTCCTTGTCTACGCAGGAGGATCCCGTCGCTGGTTTACGGATATTCCCGGTGACCGCAACGCGATCCTGGATATGTCCCGCGACGCCGATGACCGGATCGTTGCCGAAACCGAGGGTAACGCGGACATGGGCGCGGATTCTACGCTGTCCTATTTTCTGGATTTTTCAACGACCTATTATCCTTCCGACCATTATATGCTCATCTTCTGGGATCACGGCGGCGGCCCCATCTTAGGCTATGGTTCGGATGAGTTGTTCTCCAATGATTCTCTTCTTCTGTCTGAAATGAAAAGCGCCATGAATTCCACTCTGTTCCGCTCCCGGAAGCTGGATATCGTGGGATTCGACGCCTGTCTGATGGGATGCCTGGAAAACATGTCCGTCTGGTCCGATTATGCAGATTATTATATCGCTTCCGAAGAGTTGGAACCGGGTGATGGCTGGAATTATGATTTTCTTTCCATCCTGAATGAAGATGTCACTCCGCAAGAGATCGGCAGCCATGTTCTTGACTGTTATGAATCACACTACGCAGCCAAGCGTTCTGATGTTTATAACCCGGATCTGACGCTTTCCCTGATCGATCTTTCCAAGATCGGCTCTGTCATTTCTGCTGTCAACGACCTTTCGGATAGTATGAAGACGGATCTGAAAGGAAATGGCTTCATCTCTATATCCCGCTCCCGCGCGGATACCAAAAGTTTCGGTTACATCGCCCCCAGTGAAGATTCTTCGGACGCCACCTACTATGATCTGGCGGATCTGGGCGATCTGGCCAAGCAGCTGAGCGAGTCCTACCCTTCTCAGTCTGAAAAACTGAAAACGGCTTTGGAACAGATGGTCGTTGACCATTACGCTTCTGTCGAAGACACCTCCGGCGCCTCTATTTACTTTCCTTCTATGAACAAATGGATGTACTTAGGCGCCATGGATCTTTTGCGGAATTCTTCCGTTTCCGATACATACCATGAACTGATCCGGACGTATTCTTCGATCTGGTGCCGGTCCAAGGAGCGGGACTGGGCCATAGAGGCTCCTGTAGAATCAACGGATTCTTATACTATACAACTGACGGAAGATCAGCTGTCAAACGGTGTATCGTTCTATTATACCGTCCTTGATATGCTGGAAACGAACCAATATGCTCCGATCCTGACTCATATTCGTCTGACACCGGATGAAAATGGACAGATCACGATCCCGAAGGATCCTAAGATCCTGACCATTGATCCGGATTTTACCGGCGATAAGACCCTGTATCAATACTGGCCGGCCGATATCACCGAAGACAGCCGCACCCGTACGGTCTATCACCTTCTGAATACCCGTGTAGCGGATTCCATGGACTTTTCTGTATGGAATGAGGAGCAGGTCCGTTCCTCTGTCGATATCACGGCCTATACCAAAACAGGGTCTGATGATGTCCATATCCTGGATATCCGTTCTTCCGCTTATGGTGTCGGAACCGTTGGTAAAGATACCATCGACTTAAACAATTGGGAAAGCTTCTTGCATATTTTGCAAGCCTACTTGCCGACCGTTGATACGCAAGGACGTCCCAAGCCTTACACCGAGTGGCAGTCCAGTTATGTCAGTTATGGTTTCTATCCGATCGAAAGCAGCCTGTCCTTTGAAAAACATCTTCTCTCGGAAACGAAAGGCAGTTTTTATGCACAATTGATCATTGAAGACGGCAATGGGGAACAATACGCCTCTTCTCTCATGAAACTGATCGGCACGCGCGATCGTGACCAGACGAAGGTCTATACCGATGCCGGAATGATGACTTTCGATCTGTATGAAGATCACGCCGCCCTTGTCGGTTACAGCGGCAGCGATACCTCTCTGGTGGTTCCGGAGGAAGCAGAAGGTCTCCCTGTCACCGAGATCCACAACATGAACAATGATATGCTCGCTGGTTCCTTCGATGTCACAGAGATCACACTGCCGGATACCATCGATCTGATCGGCGAAAACGCGTTTTATCACTTTACCAAACTGGAATCGATCAATCTTCCTTCTGGATTGAAGAAAATAGGTTTTCGTGCTTTCTCCAACACCAGTATTACCTCCATTACGATCCCGGATACTGTCACCTCCATCGGCATGAATGCCTTCTCATTCTGTACCAGGCTGAGTTCCGTGGATCTTCCGGAAACCCTGGAACAATTGAGTAAGAGTCCTTTCATGGGCTGCTCTTCCCTGGAAGAGATCACGATCGCAGGTTCTAAGACAAAATCTATTTCTTGCTGCCAGGTCATAGACGGAGTACTGTATTCTCCGGATGGAAAAGAATTGATCAACTATCCGGGAGCTAAGGGAGATAGCTATACGGTAGCAGACGGCACGGAATCGATCGGCCTTGGCGCTTTTATGATAAGCTCCACTCTAAAAGAGGTCCTCTTCCCGGATTCCCTTACCTCCATCGGTAACTACAGCTTTTACGGATGCACTTCTCTCCAGGCGCCGACCCTTCCGGACGGGCTTACTTTTATCGGACGAAATGCTTTCGGAGCTCAGAATTATACGTTGCCACTGGACAATACGATCCCTCAGCAGACGATCCGGATCCCCTCCCAGGTAAAATTTATCGGGTTTACCGCGTTTGATCTCTTCCCATCCCGGGTATTCGAAGTCGATCCGGAAAACGCCTATTATGCCTCTTTAGACGGGGCTTTGACCAATGCCGCGAAAGACTCTCTTCATCAGCCTGCCTCCGATGGATCCGGCCTGCTGGTCATTCCGGAGGGGATCCGGTATTTCGATTGGGGCGATGTCGATATCCTTGATAATTATATCATCAGTTATGATCAGCCCTATGAGGTCGTTCTTCCCTCTTCCATTACACAGTTTCCCACGGATGATTATTCCGGAACGAATCCGCTGCTCTTCCATTGTCCCATTGGTTCGCCGGCAGAAACCTATGCTTTTGAGCAAGAGATCCCTTATGATTCCGTTCTCGATCAGCATTATACGATGTACGAGGAGACGGTGGACAACGCCGTCTGGTCCTATCGCTTGTATCAGGATCATGCCATGCTGGTGAGCGTCATGTCCGAACCGGATCTGGTTTCCTTTGAGATACCGGAAACGGTACAGGGGCTCCCTGTTACGATCCTTGGCAATGGATACGAGTCGGTAGCTCCAGGCTATGAGGATCCAACCTTTGGTTCCAATTCCACCTTGGAAGAAGTGAAGATCCCGGAATCTGTAACAACGATCAATTCCAAGGCCTTCGGAACCTGTTACGCTCTGAAAAGGATCAATCTTCCGGAGCATCTGGAAGTCATTGGAAACAAAGCTTTTAACAGCAATTCTCTGTCGCTTCCACCCTTGCCCGAAACACTGGTTTCTTTAGGTGATACGTTTTCGGTCTGTGAACAGGCGTTTGAAACATTCCCGATCTCTAAAGGTCTGACTCATATTGCTCCTTCCGCTTTTTCCGGATTCACGCAGATCCAGAGATTTGAAGCGGACCCGGACAATCCTGCTTTTTATACGGATGACGGAGTCTTGTTCAATAAAGAGGGAACCACTCTGTGGGCATTTCCATCCGGCCGTTCTGGAGATTTTACTGTTCCGGAGGGCATCTCTTTGATCGGACCTTACTCATTCAGCCTCTCCTCGATCAACAGTGTTACACTGCCATCCTCTGTTACCAGGATCGATGAATATGCCTTCAACAAGGCCGCAGATCTTCAGACGATCTCCTTCGGGGAAGGCCTGGAGACGATCGGTAAAGACGCTTTCTATTTCTGCACTTCGCTCTCATCCGTCCATCTTCCCGCCTCCGTCAGGATCGTAGAAGACAGCGCCTTCCGTGCCTGTCGCGGACTGATGGATCTGCAGCTGAATGAAGGCCTGGCTATCATTGAAGCCGGAGCTTTCAACGGGATCGGAATGAGTCCGATGCCGGATCTGCCGGATTCTCTCACCATGATCGGTTACGGAGCTTTTGACTATAATTACGATCTGGAAGACGTTGAGCCTTATACCTTGCGTATCGGCCCCAATGTATCGGATATTTCTTCCTGGGCCTTTGAGAACCGAAAGATCATCGGTTATGAGGTCGATCCCGAAAATACCAAATACAGTTCTCTGGATGGCTTTTTAACAGATCTTTCCCGGACCGTCCTGATCGCCTGTCCTCCATACGTTGATGGCGCGATCCATGTTCCCGATGGGATCTGGCATCTGGACACCTATTCATTCAATGATGTCGTCGGACTGACGGATCTCTACATTCCTGATTCTGTCATTTCTATCAATGATATCAATCTGCCATATCAATACGAAACCGATGAAGAGACCGGTGAGACGATCTATATCTACCCCACGATCCATTGTTCATCCGGATCAGCTGCGGAACGATATGCTTTGGAAAATGACCTTCCTTATGTGATCGAATGATCTTTAACGGCACAAAAAATCTCCTGAGTAATAACTCAGGAGATTTTTATATTGATCAATGGATCAGATCAAAGCTGGGGACCAGCGGAAACCAGAGCCTTGCCGGCTTCATTGGTCTCATACTTCACGAAGTTCTTGATGAAGCGGCCAGCCAGATCCTTGGCCTTCTCATCCCACTCAGCGGCATCCGCATAGGTGTCGCGCGGGTCAAGGATAGCCGGATCTACGCCCGGAAGCTCGGTCGGAACTTCAAAGTTGAAGAACGGAATGCTCTTGGTCGGAGCCTTGTTGATGGAACCGTCCAGGATAGCATCGATGATACCGCGGGTATCCTTAATGGAGATACGCTTGCCGGTGC
>ONBQ01000135.1 GCA_900316145.1 uncultured Eubacteriales bacterium | reverse complement strand
TGCAGCCTCTTCTGGAGAAGTTTCACCCACTGGGTCGGAGGCATGGGCGTCCTGGTCTTCGTACTGGCCATTCTGCCGCTTTCCGGTGGCTCCAGTGTATATCTGCTGCGGGCGGAAAGCCCGGGTCCCTCTGTGGGCAAGCTGACGCCGAAGATCCGCCAGACTGCCATCACGCTGTACGCGATCTATGCAGGTATGACGTTGATCCTGATCGCGTTGCTTAAGATCGGCGGCATGAGCTTCTTTGAAGCGATCACGCTTAGTTTTGGTACAGCCGGTACGGGCGGATTCGGTGTAAAGAGCACCAGTATCCAGTCCTATTCATTCTTCTGCAAGAACACGATCGCGGTCTTTATGATGCTGTTTGGCATCAACTTTAACCTGTACTATCTGATCCTGTTAAAAAAGGTCAAAGCGGCTTTAAAGAGTGAAGAACTGCATTGGTATCTGATCATCATGTTTGCCTCGACCATTTTCGTGGGTCTGAACATCATGTACCGTTATCACAGCATAGTGCATGCTTTTTCCGATGCCTATTTTCAGGTTTCCACCGTCATGACAACGACCGGTTACGCTACGACAGACTTCAACCTGTGGCCGCAGCAATCGAAGACCATCCTTGTCATGCTGATGTTCATCGGCGGATGCGCGGGCAGCACGGGCGGCGGTATCAAGGTATCCCGTATCGTTATGCTGCTTAAGACCATCCCGAAAGAACTGGGTTATTATATCCATCCGCACAGCGTGCGCAAGCTGCATTTTGAAGGACGCGCCATCGAGCATGAAACGGTGCGTTCAGTCAGCGTATATCTGGCGATCTACGTCATGGTCTTCTTTATCTCCATGTTCCTGCTGAGCTTCGATATGGTCGACATGGTCTCGTCCTTTACGGCCGTGGCCGCGACGCTCAACAATATCGGTCCTGGTCTGGAACTGGTCGGTCCATGGGGCAATTATGCCTTCTTTTCCCCGTTCTCCAAGCTGGTGCTGATCTTTGACATGCTGGCCGGACGTCTGGAACTGATGCCGCTGTTGCTTTTGTTCACGCCGTCCATTTGGAAGGAAACCATCAACAACGCGCGCAGGCGCAAGTTGTGGAAGAAAGAGCAGGGTATAAAATGAGTTTGAATCAGGCTCCTTCCGGAGAAAGGATCCACATCGGGATCTTTGGAAAACGCAATGCCGGCAAATCCAGCGTGATCAACGCGTTGACAGGGCAGGATCTGGCCATCGTCTCTGAAGTACTGGGTACGACAACGGATCCGGTCCAGAAAGCCATGGAACTGCTTCCTTTGGGCCCTGTCGTCATGATCGACACCCCGGGCATCGATGATACCGGAGACCTTGGTTCAGAGCGCGTACGCCGCGCTTATCGCGTACTCAATAAAACAGACATCGCACTGCTGGTCGTTGACGCGGAACTGGGCATGATGGAGGAGGACTTAAAGCTTCTCCAGACGATCCAAGATAAAAAGATCCCTTATCTGATCGTATATAACAAGGCGGACCTCAGCGGAACACCCCCGCTGGATGAGCACAGTGTGGCCGTCAGTGCCACCACAAAAGAAGGGATCGAAACCTTAAAAGAGCGGATCGGTGCCTTGCAGGTACAGGAAGAGGAGGAGAAATACCTGATCCGGGACCTTCTGTCTCCGTCCGATACCGTGATCCTGGTCGTTCCGATCGACTCCGCCGCGCCTAAAGGACGTTTGATCCTTCCGCAGCAGCAGGTCATCCGGGATGTACTGGAGGCAGGCGCCCATGCCCTTGTTGTTAAGGAAGATGAGCTGGTCTGTGCTTTGGATTCACTGAAGGAAAAACCGAAGATCGTCGTCACCGACAGTCAGGTTTTTGGCAGGGTTTCCAAAGATACCCCAGAAGACATCCTGCTTACATCCTTTTCTATTCTGATGGCGCGCTACAAAGGAAATCTGAAGCCCTTCCTGGAAGGGATCCGTGCGTTTGACACGCTTTCCGACGGAGATACGATCCTGATCTCCGAAGCCTGCACGCATCACAGACAGTGCGAGGATATCGGAACGGTCAAGCTGCCCAAGTGGATCCGGGAATATACCGGAAAGGATATCCGCTTCGAAACGTCCAGCGGAACGGAATTCCCGCTGGATCTTACACCATATCACATGGTCCTGCACTGCGGTGGCTGCATGATCAACGAGAGAGAAATGAAATACCGCATGAACTGCGCATTAGACCAGCAGGTGCCGATCACGAACTATGGCATGTCGATCGCTTATCTGCACGGCATCCTGAAACGGTCATTACAGCCGTTCCCGGATCTGTATGCCTTGCTTCCCTGAGGTGGCCGGTATGAGTTGGAATCTGTTTCCGGACCGCTATGTAAAGAGCGCGCTTGCTGTCACGCCTGAAGAAATGAAACAAAAGGGGATAGAAGGCCTCATCCTGGACATCGACAATACTTTGGAACCGTATTTTGTGCCGGATCCGAGGGAAGAAGTAAAGAACTGGATCCGGAATATGGAAAAGTCCGGGATCCTTCTCTATATCGTTTCCAACGGTAAAGAAGAGCGGGTAAAACGCTTCGATAAAGAGCTTGGGCTTCCGTACATATGCCGGGCCAAAAAGCCGTCCTTAAAAGGATTCGAAGCGGCCCAAGCTTCCTTCGGCCTGCCCGAGAACAAGATCGCTGTCATCGGTGATCAGATCTTTACGGATGTATGGGGAGGCAATAAAGCAGGCATGTACACGATCCTCGCGAAAAAAGTTTCACCGCGGGATGAATGGATCACCGCTATCAAACGACCGCTTGAGGTGCCGATCCTGCTGGCGTATCGTCTGATCCGCCGCAAAAGAAGCTGATTTTGACCTGGTTCATAAAAAAACAGTTGAAATCATTCGTTGAATACGATAGAATAGTAACATGATATGGATCCAAGGGAATTTTTCAAAGGAACATCCTTAGGAGCAAATATAAGGAGGAATTGATTATGGCAGAAGTCATCCTGGCAGGAGACTTTAAAAACGGAGTAACAGTAGAGTATCAGGGCAATATCTGGACTATTATCGAGTTTCAGCATGTTAAGCCGGGCAAGGGTTCCCCGTTTGTACGTACCAAACTGAAGAATATCAAGACCGGCGGCGTTATCGAAACCAGTTTCCGTCCTACTGAAAAGCTGGATCGGGCTCACATCGAGCGCAAGTCCATGGAATATCTCTACAATGATGGAACCCTGTTCTATTTCATGGATCCTGAGTCTTATGAGCAGATCGGTCTGAATGAAGACCAGCTTGGCAACGCGCTGAAGTTCGTCAAAGAGAACGACAGTGTTATGATCATGTCCCATAACGGGGAAGTATTTGGTGTTGAGCCGCCGAACTTCGTTGAGCTCGAGATCACCCATACTGAACCCGGTGCCCGTGGTGATACTGCAACGAACGTTATGAAGCCCGCTACCGTTGAGACCGGCGCTGAGATCAACGTTCCGTTGTTCATCAACATCGGAGATAAGATCAAGATCGATACCCGTACGGAAGAGTATCTGGGAAGAGCCTGATCTTCAACTCCTTTGGAGGAAAGAGTTTGAAAAAAAGAGTATTTACCGGCAGCGGTGTGGCGATCGTCACACCGTTTGCCGAAGATGGCAGTGTCAACTACGAAGAGTTCGGCCGCCTCATTGATTGGCAGATCGAACAGGGTACATCCTGCATCGTAGCCGCCGGTACCACCGGTGAGGCTTCCGCTATGCCGGATGAGGAGCATATCGCGGTAGTTGAATATGCAGTACAGCGCACGGCAGGCCGGGTCCCGGTCATGGCAGGCGCGGGCTCCAATGATACCAGACATGGCATCCATCTGGCAATGCGTATGCAGGAAGTCGGAGCGGACGCTTTGCTTTTGGTCACTCCGTATTACAACAAGACCACGCAAAAGGGCCTTTATGAGCATTTCGCGGCGACTGTCAAGGATATCACCATTCCGGTCGTCCTGTACAATGTTCCCGGTCGTACCGGCTTGAATATGCTGCCGGCAACGGTCGCCAGGCTGGCCCAGGATTTTCCGCAGATCGTGGGAGTCAAAGAGTGTGTGTTTGATCAGGTCGGCGAGTTAAAATCTCTCATAGGCGATGATTTTGCGATCTATACCGGTGAGGATGGGGTCGCTGTTCCGGTCATGTCCATGGGCGGCGCAGGAGTCATTTCTGTTCTTGCCAATCTGGTTCCGGCTGATGTAGCGCGCATGATGCGCCTGTGTCAGGATGGCCGGTATCCGGAGGCGGCAGCTATGCAGGTCAAGGCGCTTCCTTTGATCAAGGCCCTGTTTGCCGAGACCAGTCCGATCCCTGTCAAGTACGCTATGAATCGTCTGGGCATGAACGTAGGGGATGGAAGACTGCCTCTTACGACGATCACGGATGAAGGCGCGGCCCGTATGGATGCGGCTTTAAGATCTTATGGATTATTATAAGGGTAACATATAGGCAAAGTTGGTGTTTAACACCAACTTTTGTCATATTAAAAGAAATCATACAGTTCTACAAAAGGGAGAAAGAAAATGAGTCAGCAAATGCCAGGGTATTATCCAGGACCCGCACCTAAGAAAAAGGGTGGACTGGCGGCGATCATCGCTCTGAGTGTCATCATCGTGGCAGCGGTCGCTGTCAGCGTGATCGTCATGATTAATCGTCATCAAAAGGATCAGGCGGCCCAGGAATCCTCTACACAGACAGAAGTATCTGCCGAACAGAGTGAGCAGGCAGATCCCGGGCAGCAGGGAGGCCAGGAAGAGGCCGATGCGCAAGAAGGGACGGCCAGCGCCGAGGAGTCAGAAAGCACTGATACGCAAGAAGCGTCTGATGTAGCGTTTCAGCAGGTCGCGGACCGTGTTCAGGCCATGTCCAGACCTTCGATCCTCCATGACTATGGAGATGCCTCCTATACAGCGCCGGAAGCCTCCTACACACAGCAAGAGGTGGAGCCGGGTCTGACCAATGTATATAACGCGGATCAGTTTTATCTGGATGACCAGAAAATAGCGCTTTTGGAGCAGAACGGGTTCTATCTGCGAGGCGGTTACGAGAAAGAGTTTTTCCCGACCTATGAAGGTAACCGGTATGCCATGATTCCCAATTTTGTCACCGTCGATTCCATGATGCATACCTATCATCTGTATTTCGCGTATCTCATGAAAACCACGGAGATGTCCTATCTTTCAGGAGAGTTGTCAAAGCTTTCTGCTCTGATGCAGGATAAGAGCGCGGCGCAGTATGAGGCTCTTACGGGTACAGAGTGGGAAGAAGCCGCAAAAACGAACCTCGCTTTCTTTGCAGTCGCCAACAAGCTTTTGGACGCGGAGGCCGAAACACCGGCTGCGGTAAAAGATCTGGTCGATCAGGAAACAGCCTTGATCGAGGAAGCAAATGGTATCGCACCGTCGCCCCTTCTGAAGATCGAGGAGGATTATAGTCAGTATATCCCGCGCGGTTATTATGAGAGCGATCCGGCGCTGGTCCGCTATTTTAAAGCCATGATGTGGTACGGCCGCCGCAACTTTATGCAGTCTGATGAGAATCAGAACCGGGCCGCGCTTCTTATGACGCTGGCTTTGGATCAGGATTCCCTGCCTGTCTGGGAGTCGATCTATACCATTACTTCTTTCTTTGCCGGCGCTTCCGATGACAGCGGCTATTATGAATACAAGCCCTTGATCGATGCAGCCTATGGTGAGAATATCACGGTTGCTGATCTGCCCGGCAATCCGGCCTGGGATGATTTTAACCGTCTTACCGCGGAACTCGAGCCTCCGAAGATCAATTCCGTCCCTGTCTACATGACTGATACGGATGAGGAACGGGAGGAAAAGATCCTGGGTTACCGCTTCATGGGTCAGAGGTTTACGCTGGACGCGTCCATCTTTGCTCAGCTGATCTATCGTCAGGTCAAAGAGAATCCGGCAGGCGATACCCGTATGCTTCCTGACGCGCTGGATGTTCCGGCGGCTTTGGGTTCCGAAGAAGCTTTAGGCCTCCTTACGGAGCAAGGTGCGATGGATTTCGCCAATTATCCGGAGAATATGCAGAAGCTGAGAGATATGGTTGCAGAGGCGGATGATTCCACCTGGAATGCCAGCTTGTATTCGGGCTGGCTCAACACTCTGCGTCCCGTTCTGGAAGAAAAAGGTGAAGGGTATCCTGACTTTATGCAAGGCTCTGCCTGGAACAGAAAGAACCTGGTCACCTTCCTCGGAAGCTACACAGAGCTTAAACATGATACCATCCTTTATGCCAAACAGGTCATGGCGGAAATGGGCGGCGGCGGAGAACTGATCGAGTGGGATGACAGAGGTTATGTGGAACCGGAACCGGAAGTCTATGCCCGTCTTACTTCTCTCGTTCGCGCCACCTATTCCGGACTGGAGCATTATGGCATGATCAGCGAGGAGGATATCGCCAATATGCAGATCCTTGCTGAGCTTTCCGACCAGCTGCGTGTCATCGCCGAAAAGGAGTTGAAAAACGAAGTACTGTCGGATGAAGAATATGATCTGATCCGCAGCTATGGCGGCCAGCTGGAGCATTTCTGGCAGGAAGTCATGAAGCATGAAGCTGATAATGAATACTTCACGACGAAGGACTTCCCATCTGCGCTGGTAGCGGACATCGCTACGGATCCGAACGGCTATTGCCTGGAGGTCGGTACCGGCAACCCGGCAGAGATCGTCGTACTGGTGGAAGTCGCGGGCCAGCTCAAGCTTTGCAGCGGCGTCGTGTATTCCTTCTATGAATTCCCCTGGCCGATCAGTGATCGCCTGACAGATACCGCCTGGCGTGAAATGATGGGTATCGAGCCGGATGAAAACGGGAACTACCAGTATGAGCAGGCGGTCGATATGCCTGCCTGGGAAGAAGAACTCTATTATAAGCCGGAATAATGGATCACAGAATCAAACGAAAAAAGATCGGGAAATGGCTGCTGCTTAGCGTGGCAGCCATCCTTGTCCTGTCAGGACTTGTCTGGCTCCTGTGGTATGAAGGCTTTCTGATCCCTTCATGGACCCGCTGGAAGACCTATGATAAGACCATCGACATGAATGGAGAAGAGGTCAGAATCCGGCTTTCCAAAAGAAAACTGAGCCTGATCTTAGATGATCAGACGCTTTGGAAAAGCGATAACAGGTGGCGCGTCGCGGATGCGTTATTCGGAGATCTGGACCGGGACGGCAGGGATGAGGTCGTTCTGCTGGTCTGGAAACAGGGCAGCTATGGGCAATACCGGCCGTTCTGGGTCGAAAAAAACGACAAATCCTGGTCCCAGCATATCTTTATTTATCAATGGGATAAGGAGTCCGATCAGCGGATGGTCCCGATCTGGATGTCCTCAAGGATCGGAATGAAGGCGTCCTCCATCTATCTGGATGAAGACGCGGTACTGCATATCACAGAACCGGACGAAAAAGAGTCGCTTTGGCGCTGGGACAGCTGGGGACTTACGCTCATTTCCTGAAATCCGTATAAATACATTGCAAAAATGCATAAAAAAATGTATAATAAGCATATCTTGCAAAGGAGGCACAAACATGGAAAATAAACTTCGTATTGCGGATGATGTAATAGCGATCATCGTAGAATTGGCATTGGCTGATGTGCCGGGCATTTACGCCTCAGATAAGAGGAAGAATAAAAAGAATCTGGGAAAGGGGATCCAGGTCAAGGTCGAAGACGATTCCGTGATCTGTGATCTGGAGCTTTCCATCGGAGAGGATGTCAAGGTTCCGCAGATGGCGGCGGATGTACAGACCAGAGTCAAGAACGCCATCGAGAATATGACAGGACTGGAAGTCAAGGAAGTCAATATCAAGGTATTTGGCATTACCAAAGAGGAAGCATCGGAAGAATGATCGTTATGACCCGGAAGAGTTCGTAAAGACAAAGCTTTATGAACTCTTCTGGTATTCTTATTCCTTGAAAATACTATACTTCATGCATGAAGGAGAAGGACTATGAGCAGAACCAGCGCCAGAGAGCACGCCTTTAAGATCCTGTTTCAACTGCAGTTCGTCCGGGAAGAAACAGAAGAAAGCGTCAAACAATATCTGGACAGTTTCACCACAGAAGAGGTCGATGAGAATGATCTCGCGTTTATCCTGAAAGAAGTCGAAGGAGTCCGGACTCATGAGGAAGAGCTGGATCAAAAGATCTCAGCCGCCCTCAAGGGATGGACCTTATATCGACTGTCCCGGGTGGACCGTTGCATTCTCAGACTGGCTGTTTTTGAGATTTTATTTGATCCGGAGATACCGCAGACCGTCAGTATCAATGAAGCCATTGAACTGGCGAAAAAGTATTCCCAGGAAGCCGCTCCCGGTTTTATCAACGGAGTATTGGCCGGTGTTCTGGCACCATCTCCCGAACCGGAAGCTCCGACCGAAGAGGTCCCTGAGGCTTAAGTCTGATGGAACGGAAAGTCTACCCGGTTTCCCAGGTCAACCGATACGTAAAAGCGGTCCTGATGCAGGATAAGCTTTTATCCGGGATCTGGATACGCGGAGAGATCTCAAATTACAAACATCATTCTTCCGGACACCGCTATTTTACCTTAAAGGATTCAGAGGGACAGATCTCGGCGGTCATGTTCTCGACTTACGCCTCATCCCTGACATTTCGTCCTGTCGATGGTATGCAGGTGGTCGTGTATGGAGAGATCACTCTGTATGAAAAAAGCGGACAGTACCAGATCAATGTGCGTGCCATGGAGGAAGATGGGGCCGGCGCCTTGTATCAGGCGTTTCTGCGTCAAAAAGAGCGTTTTGAAAAAGCCGGATGGTTTGACCCGGCGCATAAAAAAGAGATCCCGTCTTTCGCGCATACCATCGGGATCGTTACATCACCAACCGGTGCGGCCGTAAGGGATATGATCCAAACGGCCAGACGTCGTTTTCCGGGGATCCAGATCCTCTTCTGTCCATGCCTGGTCCAAGGCCCAGGCGCATCCGCGTCGATCGCTTCTGCTATCCGCAAGCTGGATGAAGATGGAAGGGCGCAGGTGCTGCTTGTCGGCCGCGGCGGCGGATCGATCGAAGACCTATGGGCCTTCAACGAAGAAGAGACCGTACGCGCTATCTATCAGTGTCAGACGCCTGTGATCTCTGCCGTCGGCCATGAAACGGACTTTACTTTGGCGGATTTTGCCGCTGACTTAAGAGCAGCGACCCCGACAGCGGCCAGTGAACTGGCCGTTCCGGATGCCGCTAAACTATTGTCTTCCATCAGAGATCAGCAGCAGGGGATGGCCGCTTTGGTACATGACCGTTTGCAGCGATACCGGAAAGAGGCCTCTTATTACATGGATCAGACGGCAGAGCGTATGCTGAGATTTCGTATCGACTCGCTCCGGCAGCAGATCGATATGGAGACCCGAACGCTTGGCATCGCCTTACACACCCGTCTGGATCGGGAAAAAGATCGCCTTCAGCATATACGATCCGAACTGGACCTTCTGGATCCTTATCTGCCTTTGGAGAAGGGTTACAGCCTTCTTTATGACGGTGACGAGATCGTAAGATCCGCAGGATCCCTTACGCCCGGACAGATGATCAAAGCGGTGTTAAAGGGCGGAGAAGGCCTCCTGGAGGTCAAAGAAAGGACACTTCATTCATGAAATATACATTGGAAGAAGGCATGTGCCGTCTGGAAGCGATCCGGCAGGAGCTGGGCAAGGACGATGTTTCGCTGGAACAGATGGTCGTGTTGTATAAAGAAGGCATGGAGTTGAGCAAGGAACTGGCTCAGATGCTGGATATGACGGAAAAAGAGATCTTAACGATCGAAGGAGAGACACTGGCATGAGCAGAGAACGCCTTCAGGAATTTTTATCTCCTTTTATTCTGGATTTTGAAGATCGACTGGAAAAATGCCTGGACCGGGCAGATCAGTATGATAAGGTCCTGTGGGATGCGATGTCCTATAGCCTGATGGCCGGAGGAAAGCGCCTCAGGCCTGTGTTTCTGATGCTGACAGGGCTTTCTCTGGGCCAGAAGGAAGAGAAGCTGATGCCTTTTGCGATGGCTTTGGAAATGATCCATACCTATTCGCTGATCCATGATGACCTGCCGGCTATGGACAATGATGACTATCGCAGAGGAAAACTGACCAATCATAAAGTTTTCGGAGAAGCTACGGCCATCCTGGCCGGGGACGGACTGCTGAATCTGGCTGCGGAGGTCATGGCGGATGAAGCGGTTTCATCTTCTGATCTAAACGCGGTCAAAGCTATGCAGATCATTCTTCACGCCGCCGGCCCGAAAGGCATGATTGCCGGTCAGACAGCGGATATGCTGGCGGAAGAACGGTCTTTAGGTGCCGAGGGGCTTGCCTATATCGACCATAATAAGACCGGCCAATTGATCACTGCCGCGTTTTTAGCGGGCGGAGCATTGGCCGGGGCCGATGATGAGACCATGAAGACCCTTGAAAAAGCCGGGTTTGCCATCGGGACCGCCTTCCAGATCCAGGATGATATCCTGGACATAGAAGGATCGCAGGAAGTCCTGGGTAAGCCGATCGGCAGTGATGAAAAAAACCATAAAGAGACCTTTGTTTCCGTTTATGGTCTTGAGAAAGCAAAGCAAACCTCCAGAGAGCTGTCCGAACAGGCCATACAGGATCTTTCCTGCCTGCCGGGGGACTATGGAGTCTTAATACGAGAATTAGTATCCTTCTTGATCAACAGGGTTCGATAATATGATAATAGAAACATTGAAATCACCTTCTGACCTGAAGAAGATGAGCAATCGCAAGCTGGAACAGCTGGCGAAAGAAATACGAGAAAGTCTGATCCGGGACGTTTCCAAAACAGGCGGTCACTTAAGTTCGAATTTAGGAATCGTAGAACTGACGCTGGCCATGTATTCCGTCTTTGATCTGCCAAAGGATAGGGTCGTTTGGGACGTAGGGCATCAGGCTTATGTTCACAAAATCCTGACAGGCCGGAAAGACCGGTTTGATTCCCTGCGGCAAAAGAACGGCTTATCCGGTTTTACGCGTATATATGAAAGCCAATTTGATCAGTTCAATTCGGGACACGCGTCCAATTCCATTTCTTTGGCCTATGGCCTGGCCAAAGCGCGGGACCTGAAGCATGAAGATGGAGAAGTCATCGCGGTCATCGGGGACGGAGCCCTGACGGGCGGCCTTGCCTATGAGGCGCTCAACAACGCCGGTAAGGGTGAGAGCAAGATCATCGTGGTCATCAATGACAACGAAATGTCGATCGGACACAATGTAGGCCATATCAGTCAGAGTTTAAGCCGGATCCGTACACGCAAGACCTATATGCGCACCAAGCTGGATGTCAAAAAGATCCTGCTGAGGATGCCGCTTGGCGGGCCGTGGCTGTTCCGCCATATCGAACGGCTGAAACGCCGCATCAAGTATTTCCTTTTGGGCGGTGTCCTTTTGGAAGAAATGGGATTCGTCTATCTGGGCCCTGTCGATGGCCATGACATCAAGGCGTTGCGCAAGGTCATGCGGGAAGCGAAAAAACTGGATGAGTCAGTAGCGATCCATGTCAGGACCCAAAAAGGAAAAGGATTTGCCCCGGCAGAGAAAGATCCCGCTTTGTATCACGGGATCGGTCCTTTTGATCCCAAGACAGGAGAACCGCTCTGTCACACACCAAGTACGTCCTGGTCCGAAGTATTCGGCAAGACCATGGTACGCCTGGCGCAAAAGGACAAGCAGATCGCCGCGATCTCGGCAGCAATGGTAGACGGCACCGGACTTACCGATTTTGCCCGGTATTATCCGGAACGTATGTTCGATGTTGGGATCGCGGAAGAGCATGCCGTTACTTTCGCGGCGGGTCTGGCCAAAGCGGGTATGAAGCCTGTCGTAGCCGTGTATTCGACCTTCCTGCAGCGCGCCTATGACTCGATCGTCCATGATATATGCATGAATCAGCTTCCTGTCATTCTGGCGGTGGACCGGGCTGGTGTGGTTGGAGAAGACGGGGAGTCCCATCAGGGCATCTATGATCTGGCTTATCTGGGTCATATTCCAAACCTCACAGTTATGGCACCGGCGGACCAGGAAGAGTTGAAAGCGATGCTGGAAAGCGCGCTTTCCTGGCAATGTCCCTGCGCCATCCGCTATCCAAGGGGCTGCGTATCCAAACGTACCCGGCCCATGCAAATGATCGAGCCCGGAAAGGCGGAGGTCATCGAAAAAGGCCACAAAATAGCAATACTGGCGCTGGGAGATATGGTCGAACCGGCTCTTGAAGCAGCGGCCATGCTGAAGAGAAAAAACATGGATGTGACGCTGATCAATGCCCGTTTCGTTTCACCGTTGGATGAAGACCTGATCTTTTCCTTGAAAGAAGACCATGATTGGATCTTAACGGTGGAAGATCACATAGAGGATGACGGATTCGGAGCGAGGGTCTCCGCCTTGCTTTCAGAAACACCGTCTATCAAAGTGCACCGACTGGCGATACCCAACGGTTTCCTTCCCCAGGGGACTCGGGCCGGGCTGCTGAAAGAATGCGGCCTGGACTCAGAAGGCATAGCCAGAGTGGCAGAAAAGCTTTATAAAGGATAAGAGCATGAGTAAAGAACGTCTGGATCAAAGGATCGTAAGAGAAGGACTGGCGCCTTCCAGAGAAAAAGCCAAGGCCATGATCATGGAAGGTCTGGTCTTCGTCGATGGAGAACGAGAGGATAAGGCCGGGACCATGGTCAAAGAAGAGGCTGTCATCGAGGTCCGGGGGCAATCCTTGATCTATGTCAGCCGGGGCGGCCTGAAGCTGGAAAAGGCCATGCAGTCTTTTTCCCTGGATCTGAATGATAAGATCTGCATCGATGCCGGCGCTTCGACGGGCGGGTTCACAGATTGTATGCTGATGAACGGTGCCAGGGAGGTTTACGCGGTCGATGTCGGATACGGTCAGCTGGCCTGGAAACTGCGTCAGGATCCAAGGGTGCATGTTCTGGAAAAGACCAACGTGCGCTATCTGAATGAAGAGAACATTCCCCAGCTGTGCGATTTCGCTTCTTTTGACCTTTCTTTTATCTCGTTGACCAAGACGATCCCGGCGGTGGCTTCACGGCTGAAAGAGGACGCGGAGATGGTATGTCTGATCAAACCGCAGTTCGAGGCTGGAAGGGAACAGGTCGGAAAGAAGGGTGTCGTAAGAGATCCCAAGGTCCATGAAGAAGTCCTTTCGATGATCACTTCCTGGGTCGCAGAGAACGGGTTCACATTAAAGGGCCTTGATTTCTCGCCGGTCCGGGGACCAGAAGGAAATATAGAGTATTTGATGTATATTACGAAGGACCCGTCACAGACGCGGTATGAGCCGGATATCCCGGCTCTTGTGAGGCGTTCCCATGAAGATCTCTAATGTTTTACTGCTTCCGAATCCCAAAAAAGAAGAGGCGATCCGGATCGCGGCGGGCTTAAGCCGTTTCATTACAGAGAGCGGACGAACGGCCTATGTCTTGCCGCAGGTATGTGCCCCCATGCACGATGAACCGGTGTTTCCGCTTAAGGATGAACAGATCAGTCAAATGGATCTGCTGGTTCCTTTGGGCGGTGACGGAACCATCCTGGGATCGATCCGGAGGTTTAAAGATTTTCCTATCCCGATTCTGGGCGTCAACCTGGGCGATGTCGGATTTCTGGCCGAAGTGGAGCCGGATAACGCGGAAGAAGCACTGACCCGCGTTTTTAACGGTGAGTATCATATAGAAGAGCGGATCCTGCTTGAGGGACAGATCGACAAGCAGGATGGAAGCGACCCGATCGTGTTTTCCGCTATGAATGATGTGCTGATCAACCGGCATATGATGGCGTCACTGATCCAGATGGATGTGAGCATCAACGGGCAGTTGATCGATTCCTATTTAGGGGATGGCCTCCTGATCTGTACACCGACCGGATCGACCGCGTATAATCTTTCCGCCGGAGGGCCTATCGTAGCCCCATCCGCCAGGAACCTGGTCATCACGCCCATCTGCGTGCATTCATTGAATGTTCGCTCGATCGTGACCAGTGAGGAAGATGAGATCTCTGTAAAGATCGGAGCCGGGAAAAATGATCCGAATCATCCCTCGATCATCAGTATCGATGGCCAGAAGCATGAATGGCTCATATGCGGTGATAAAGTTACCGTTCGCCGGAGCAGTAAAACTGTCCCAATCATTAAACTTGGGGAACGTACGTTCTATCAGACGTTGAAACAAAAGCTTTTCTGAGGAGGAGAAGATGAAGAAAGACCGACAAGCCCAGATCCTGAAACTGATCTCGCAATATCAGATCTCGACCCAGGAAGAACTGGCAGACCGGCTCATCCAGGCCGGCTTTCATGTGACACAGGCGACCGTTTCCCGCGATATCAGGGATCTTCGACTGGTCAAAGTCGTAGGTCTTAAGGGCGGATCCCACTATGTGGTCAAGGGGTTTGAACAGACGGAAGAGATACCGCCGAATACCCGTTTCAACACGGTGCTGCAGGAAGCCTTCGTTTCTTCTGACTGCGCGGGCAATCTTCTGGTGGTCAAGACGGCTACCGGAATGGCGATGGCAGTAGCGGCTTCCATCGATGCTTTGGAATGGAATGATATCATTGGCTCGATCGCCGGAGATGATACGATCTTCCTGGCGGTTTCGACGCCGGAAGAATGTCAGACGGTTAAAGCCCGGCTCGATCGCCTGGCCCGTCGCTGATCGTAAGGAACCCGGATAAAGGAGCTTAACGTATGCTTGTTCATCTGCGCATGCAGAATATCGCATTGATCGATGATGTCAGTTTGGATTTTGAAGATGGTTTCATGGTCCTGACCGGTGAGACCGGCGCCGGAAAAAGTATTCTTCTGGACGGGATCAACCTGGCACTGGGAACCAGAGCGCAGCGGGAATTGCTGCGTCCGGAATCCGGCCCGTCTCAGGTCGATCTTCTTTTCTCCGATGAGAATGGCCGTCTTTCGGAGATCCTTTCGTCGTTAGGGATCAAAGAGGAAGACGGAGAGATCCTGATGACCCGGAGTTTTTCCGAGACCGGCCGGAGCGTCTGCCGCGTTAACGGGCAGATCGTGACCGCTTCCACCATGAAGGAGATCGCGCGCTATCTGATCGATATCCATGGTCAGCACGAACATCAGTCTCTTCTGGACCCGGCCAGTCACCTTGCGATCCTGGATCGTTATGATGAAAGGATCCAGCAGGCTAAAGGCGAATATCATGATCTGTACCTATCGTATCAGGCCGTTGCCAAGGAACTGAAAGGGTATCTGGAGGAGGAGCAGGATAAGGAGCGCCTGCTTTCCTTGATGCAATATGAGAGAGAAGAGATCGAGCAGGCCCATCTAAGAAACGGAGAAGAGGACGAACTCAAGGCGCTCAGACGGAAGCTTTACAACAGTGAAAGAATGCAAAGTGCCGTGCAGGAAGCGCTGAGTTCTTTGTATGAAGGAGAAAACGAGCCTTCTGCCTCCGATCTGTTGGGACGCGCCTTGCATGCGCTGCACGGGATCGAAGACGCGGATCCGGATACGCTGAAACCGTTAACGGATTCCCTGGAAGAAGCCTCCGCGGTCCTGGAGGATATCGGATACCAGCTCAGAACCTACGCGGATGATCTCGATATGGACCCGCAATTGCTGGAGCAGACGGAAGAACGTCTGAACCTGATCCGCAAGATCCAGTCCAAATACGGGCAGACCCCGGAAAAGGTAAATGCCTACTATGAGGATCTTCTGGAAAGGATCGATAAACTCGAACATATTCAAAGGACCAAGGAAGAGCTCGAGAATAAGAAAAACAATATCGAGAAGAAGCTTTCCGAAAAGGCTTCTGTTCTGCGTAAACTTCGCAAAGAAGCAGCGGATACCTTATCCAGAGAAGTCACCGCGCTTTTGGGCACGCTTCAGTTTAATGATCCCTTGTTCGCGGCACAGATCCTGGAGGAAGATACTTTCCGAAGCTATGGTACGGAATCGGTGGAATTCAGGATCCGCACCAATGTGGGCGACAAGGTCAAGCCTCTGCATATGATCGCTTCCGGCGGCGAAATGTCACGCATCATGCTGGCGATCAAAACGGTGCTCGCGCGCAAGGATGAGATCCCGACTTTGATCTTTGATGAGATCGATTCGGGCATCAGCGGACGGACGGCGCAAAGTGTGGCCCAGAAAATGGCGCAGATCGCCTCCTACCACCAGGTGCTTTGCGTAACGCATCTTCCGCAGATCGCGGCCATGGCGGATCATCATTATGGCATCGAGAAGGTCGTGGAAGATGGTCATACCCGAACTAAAGTTCTGCGCCTGGACCGTGAGCAGATGATCGATGAACTGGCAAGACTCACGGGTGGAGCCGCTATCACAGAAACAGTACGCAAAAGCGCGCGGGAATTAAAGGATCAGGCGGACGGTTGGAAACACTCTCTGAGAGAGGTGAAAGCATGAGACAGATCGCTGTCCTGGGCGGCGGCGCTGCCGGGCTCATGGCCGCCATTTCAGCGCATGACGCGGGATCGTCCGTGACTTTATTTGAAAAGGCGGACCGGGTAGGCCGAAAGATCCTGGCCACCGGCAACGGACGATGCAATATTTCCAATGAACGGCTCTTTACAGATCCAGAGGACCTTTCTGCCTATCATGGCAGCGGCGTGAACCTGATCCGGCCGGTGTTTGAACAGTTTGGCCCGGATCGGACCAGACAGTTTTTCGCTTCGATAGGTATTCTGTACCGGAAAGAGGGCGACCGATTTTATCCTTTCAACCTGCAGGCTTCTTCCGTGCAGGACGCGCTGCGTTTTGAGATGGGACGAAGGAAGATCGGAACCCGCCTTGGCAGCCCGGTCACGTCCATCCGTCCAACCAAAAAGGGATGGATCGTGACTGAGGACAATAAAGACTATCCGTTTGACGCAATTATTTTAGCGATGGGAGGCAAGGCTTCTCCGGCTTTGGGTTCCGATGGAGAGGGCTTCGCGATCTGCCGCGGGCTGGGACTAAAGGTAGAAACTCCAACCCCTTCGCTGGTGAAGCTGAAATCCAGTGATCCGAACATGAAGCGATTGTCCGGGGTGCGCTTGGAGGCAAAAGTTTCTCTCTTCTGTGATGGTATACTGGACCGGGAAGAGACGGAGGAGATCATTTTTACGGATGACGGCATTTCAGGGACCGCGGTTTTTCAGATCTCCGGAAGCGCGCTGAAAAGGCGGGAGGAAGGGCATCTTGCCACACTGAAGATCGATCAGTTTCCTGATATGGACAGGGAGGATCTGGTAGATACCTTAAGGGTTCTTCTGGAAAGTGTGTCCTAC
>ONBQ01000012.1 GCA_900316145.1 uncultured Eubacteriales bacterium | reverse complement strand
ATATAACACTTGTCCATCCCGCGTGAGGATGCATCCGCAGCCAGGTACTGTCTGCTCCGCGAATGTTGTAAGCAGATGATCCATATCTTTCTGAGTTGACATTGCCGGAACCTCCTGTTCGATCGCGATTTGTGATGATACTGATCTGCCTGTATAGTACGGCTGTATCACCTGAATGTCAAGAAAAACACAGGGGGGAAGGTACAATTGAAAAAGCGATCGTTATTCGTTGATTCTGATAGAATGGAGTGTTAAAATGAAAGCATCAAGAGACAATAAAGCAAAGCGCCTCTATAAGAAAGGACGCGTCGTATGACAGAACTACACAATACCGTACAAGGCCAGAGATCCGCTGTCATCTATATCATCCGGCATGGCCGGACGGAAGCAAACCGGCAGTATATCCTCCAAAGCAGGGTAGATAATCCTTTGAGTGAGGAGGGAATATTGCAGGCGGAGCGGGCCAGAGACTGGTTTTCAGAAGAAGGCATCTCGATCTCTGCCATCTATTCCAGCCCGCTGATCCGCGCGCTAAAGACAGGACAGATCGTGGCAGGCGACCTTGTTCCGGTAACGCTGGATGACCGGCTTCTGGAAATGGATTATGGCCCTTATGAGGGGATCGACCTGAAATCCCCGCCGCCGGAGATCAAGAACTGGTTCGGCGATTTCGTGCACCATCCTGCGCCGGAAGGTATCGAATCCTTGTCTTCTGTCGTGGGAAGAGCCGGAAGCTTTCTGGAAGATCTGAGAAAAAAGGATCCATCCGGCAATATACTGATCGCGACCCACGCCATCGCCATGAAGGGCTTTTTAGAGTACCTTACACCGGAAGCGGGCGGCCGGTATTGGTCCAAAAACATCCGCAACTGTGATGTCTATATGACCAGACTGACACCGGAAGGATATACGGTGCCTGTACAGGTATACGCAAATCGATAAAAGAAAGGGAAAATGATGACAACAGAAGCGAAGATTTTTCATATCGAGGAGATGCAATGGGTAGATCTGGGCGGCGGCCATCTGGACAAAGCCATGGTTACGGAGCCTAAGACAGGGATGATCGTAAATGTGTCATACTATCCGAAAGGATATACCATGGGCTGGCACAAGCACAGCTGCGCCCACGGCATGTACATCCTGGAAGGCGCCATGCAGACCAACCTGGGTGTCGTAAAGAAAGGCGAATTCGTCTGGTTCCCGGCGGATACGGAGATGGATCATGGAGCCACTATGACTGAGGACTGCACATTCCTTTTCATTACCAATGCGCCTTTCGATATCGAGCACCTGGAAAAGCAGACCGATGATCCAATATGATAACACCGTCCCGGCCGCCTTCCTCCGCCGGATCAACCGTTTTGTAGCCGAAGTTATGATCGATGGCCATGCGGAGCAGGTGCATGTAAAGAATACCGGACGACTGCAGGAACTGCTGGTGCCTGGGGCGAAGGTCACCCTGCAGAGAGCCGAGGATCCGACCCGCAAAACCGCGTTTGACCTGATCTCCGTCTATAAACCAGGACTTGAGTGGGTCAATATCGACAGCCTCGTCCCCAATGCGCTGATGAAACAGTGGCTTGCCGGGCAGCACTATGATGTGGTGAAGCCTGAGTATACCTACGGCAATTCCAGATTTGACTTTTATATGGAGCGCCAGGAAGAAAAATACCTAACGGAAGTGAAGGGCTGCACACTGGCCGCTGACATGGAACAGGGGATAGGCCTTTTCCCGGATGCACCGACGCTGCGCGGCGTGAAGCACCTGAAAGAGCTGGCCGCCGCGGCTGAAGAAGGCTTTCATTGCCAGCTTGCTTTTGTCATCCAGATGAATGGAATCCGCAAGGTCCTCCCGAATCATGACACTCAGCCGGAGTTTGGACAGGCGTTGGATCACGCCACGAAGGCAGGAGTGCAGATCGCTTATTACAAATGTCACGTTGAAGCGGACAGGATAGAGATCGTGTCGGATTGACGGTTTTCTGAACAGAGACTTATGGAAGGAGTAGAAATCATGCTGAATATAGGAACAAAAGCGCCGGCTTTTACCCTGCCGGACCAGAACGGTGAAATGAGAAGCCTTGCGGATTATCAGGGACAGAAGGTCATCCTGTATTTTTATCCGAAGGACATGACAGCAGGCTGCACCAAGCAGGCCTGCGCATTTGGAGAGCTGTATCCCCAGATCCGGGAGAAAGGCGCGGTCGTTCTCGGCGTAAGCAAGGACAGCGTGGCGTCTCACAAGAGATTTGAGGAGAAATACGGCCTGCCTTTCACACTTCTCTCGGATCCGGAGAAGGAAGTGATCCAGGCTTATGATGTATGGAAAGAAAAGAAGAATTACGGGAAGGTCAGCATGGGCGTTGTCCGGACGACCTACCTGATCGACGAGAATGGCATCATCATTCAGGCCTTTGACAAGGTCAAGGCGGCAGATAATCCGGCACAGCTGCTGGGAGCGCTGGGATGAGGATCATCATCTCCCCGGCCAAACAGATGAAGGATTTCAACTGGAGCGGCTATCATTACGACAGCGGCCGTTCTTCTGACGAGGAGTATGTTTTTATCCGGGAAGAAGTGCAGGGAAAAGGATGACAGCGGGGGAAAGGATCAAACGATGATCAAAATACTATTCATCTGCTGGGGCAACATCTGCCGCAGCCCTATGGCCGAGTTCATCATGAAGGATCTGGTGGAAAAAGCAGGCGTCTCTGATCGGTTTGCAATTGCTTCCGGAGCCACAAGTGATGAGGAAATATGGAACGGCAGGGGCAATCCGGTCTATCCACCGGCAAAGGAGGTGCTGCGTGCGCACGGCATTTCCTGCGAGGGAAAGCAGGCGCGTCAGATCAGCCGAGAGGATTATGAAAAGTATGACCTTCTGATCGGCATGGAGCCTGTCAATGTACGTTATACAAAGCAGATCATGGGCGGGGACCCGGATCACAAGATCCATCTGCTGCTCGATTACACGGAGCGAAAAGGGCAGTCCATTGCCGACCCTTGGTATACCCGGGATTTTGAAACGACCTGGAATGATATTCTGGAGGGATGTAAGGGGTTGCTTTCATACTGTCTGGAGGACTTAGAAAAAGCCGGAGGCTGATCATTTGCGTCAGTCTCCGGCATATTTATTGCTCAGGATCACTTTTTCATCAGGGGAACGCCCGCATTCCAGGCTTTGCCAACCTGTTCTCCGGTCACATAGTAGCCGTGCTGGAACTGGTCAAAGATGAGCGCTTCAAGCTTCATCGGATCCACCTTGCCGTTCTCAGAGAGTACCTTTTCCTCCGCGGCTGTATTGACGATCTTGCCGACGATGCAGTAGAAGCTGTCATTCTCAACGACATCGGCCAGTTCACATTCCATGACGACAGGGAACTCGTCGATGATGGGGGCGTTGACAAACTGGCTCTTCACTGCGGTATAACCGGTGCGCTCGAACTTGTCATCCATTTTGTTTCCGGTAGCGATACCGAAGAAATCCGCCACGTCCATATGATCTTTGTCCGCCAGGCTGACGGTAAAGGCCTTGGTTTTCAGCAGATTCTGGGTAGTCTTGTGATCTTCATCGATAAAAAGCGCGATGCGGTCCGCATTGCAGATCATGCCCCATGCCGCGTTCATTACATTGACCTTGCCGTTCTCATCATAGGCAGCGACCATCAGGACGGGCATCGGATAGACCGCCTGTACGACTCCAAGATTCTTTTTCATAATCGGATCTCCTTTCAGGATTGCCTTTCGGCATGATCAATGGTATCATAAACCTGTTATTATAACAAGTACCCACTTATTAGTAAGGTACTTACTTTGAGGTAAGCTATGATGAAGAAAAGAATCGAAGAAGCTGATTTTGATCAGACGGGATACAGCTATACGCTTTCCCTGATCTCCGGCAAGTATAAGCCGGTGATCCTGTATTGCCTGATGGAATATGAACCGGTCCGGTTCAATGAGATGCAGCGCTATCTGAAAAGGATCGCGGATAAAACGCTCAGCCAGAATCTTAAAGAGCTGGAAGCGGATGACCTGATCGTGCGGACGGTGTACCCGCAGATCCCGCCTAAAGTCGAGTATTCCCTTACCGAAAGAGGCCATTCTCTGGTAAAGGTCCTGGATGGCCTTTGTGACTGGGGCAATGAGAATCGTCTGTAACGGATCCGGCATCTTAGATTCACAAGGGATATGAGAGAACTATTCGCGATGGCCTTGCCGCCCTCGATCTGCGTGTAGGTGTAGAAATTGATCTTCGCGATGCCCTCGACAAGAACTCCACAGGCATGTGCGGTATCGACCACCTGTTTTGTGATGGCGATGTTCTCATCGATCGGTTTTTGTGAGCCGTCGATCATGACAGATACGGCCTTCCCATTGTTAGCTCGCATAATAATTGGTATAATGGAATCAATGAAATGGAGGCAAATATATGGAAGAGCGCATAAGAAAACAGCTTGCTTTTTCCCTGGAGATCGATAAAGAAAAAAATATCTTTCGTCAGACTCACCTCTCCGGACACGGACGGAATGAGAATGATGCGGAACACGCGTGGCACATGGCGATCATGGCATACCTGTTCCGCGAGTATGCCAATGAAGAAGTCGATATCGCGAAGGTGATGCTGATGTGTCTTATTCACGATATCGTAGAGATCGATGCCGGAGATACCTATGCTTATGATGAAGAAGGCCTAAAAACACAGAAAGAGCGGGAAGACAGGGCAAAGGAACGTATCTTTTCCCTCCTTCCAGAGGACCAGAAAACAGAACTGATCGGCCTGTTTGATGAGTTTGAGGCTTATCAATCCGCGGAATCGAAATATGCCCATGCAATGGATAATCTGCAGCCGATCCTGCTCAATAACAGCAATGAGGGCGGCGATTGGAGAGAGCATGGGGTGACATCTCATACAGTTTATGGGCGGCAGCGAAAGACGAAGCTGGGTTCAGAAAAACTGTTTGAAGTCGTAGATCAGATCATCCAGGAGAATGTTCGAAAAGGAAATCTGCCGGAATGATCCGTCAATGAAGGAGAAGACATGAAACTACAGGTTTTGCAGGGGATCCTGATCCCGTTTATCGGAACGGTCGCCTTTACGCTTGGTTTTGTACTGATGATGATCCTGGACGTAGCGCTGGGATAAAAAGGAGCGGTATAATGATCACCTATGATAACATTCTCTTTCATAACGTGGAAGAATTGGAAAAGACGGAGCAGGGAATGAAATTCTGGCGCCTGCCGGCCGCTGTGCGGGCGGACCTGAGTGAGAATCTAAGGACCAACACAGCCCGATTCGGCACGGGCATCGAGCTGCGTTTTAAGATGAAGGAGGACAAAGCGGTCATCCACCTGGTGGCAGAGCCAAGTGAAGAGGCGAATGTCTGCTTCCTCTATTATGGTTCGATCCAAGGTGGATGGCAGTATTCCAGCAAGATCATCGGGACGCAGGATACAGCGATCACGATCATCAAACCGGAGAATATGGACCGGCTGAAAGAGATCACCGAGGAGCAGCATCTTCCGTTTGACCCGGAAGTCGTGCGCATCGTGCTGCCCTATGGAAACATCTATTACCTGGGTCATGAAGGAGATATCGTTCCTCCTGAAAAAGAGGATCTTCCGGAGAAGACCTATCTGGCGTATGGATCATCGATCACGCAT
This sequence comes from uncultured Eubacteriales bacterium, assembly GCA_900316145.1. Lineage (GTDB taxonomy): Bacteria > Bacillota > Clostridia > Lachnospirales > Bianqueaceae > RUG159. Next base: position 14,577 of record ONBQ01000012.1, on the reverse strand, counting down.
GGCAGTTTGGCCTTGGGCAGCCCTCATACCTATGCTTTCCAGATCGGCCGCCGCCTGAAGTACGACTATCTCAACAAAGGTTTCGCGGGAACGGCGCTGGCGGAGGAAGCCATGGCACGCTGGATCCATGAAAACAAAACATGGGATGTGGCCAGCTTCGAGCTGGGGGTCAACATGATGGGCATGGCAGAAGAAGATTTCCGTTCCAACATCCATCGCTTCATGACAGTACTAAGAGAGGACACGAGGCCCATGTTCTTCACCAGCATCTTCCGGGAAAACGGACCGGATCCGGCCCAGACGGAAAACTTCCGAAAGATCGTGAGGGAAGAGTTCAGACAGGTCCTTTCCGATCGGGAGAACGCGCATTTTACCGAAGGAACGGATCTTTTGGGAGAACCGGAGTTCATTTCTCAGGATCTGGTGCACCCTTCTTTGGAAGGCGCCTGGGCCATCGGCGAGCGCTGGTATGAGGTTATGAAAAAATATCTATATAAGGAAGTCTGCAATGGAAGCATTTAAAAACGAGAAGTGATCATTTGAAGAACGGGCGGCGGACTGTCCTTTGACAGATGGAATGATCGATTCAGACAGCCAAAGAAGCCAGAGAAGCGGGCTTTAGCCAGGCGTGGTCTTTGGGCAGCATCTGTGATATAATAGGATATCATTGTGATGAAGAAACGGGACGGCCATGAAAGCGTATTATCATCTTCCGGGATTGTTTGAATTCTACAGCTTGTACCAGGTGTTTCTGCCATTATTCCGGGAACACCGGGAGTATTTCTATGATTGGTGTGAGATCGGCTCCATCTACGGAGCGCCGGCAGACTGCCTCTGGGGCGGCGGAAGGGTCGGATTTGGGGAAGCAGATCCCCGGGAGGTCGCAGACCTTGTGAAAGAGTTTGAAGTGTCCGCGCGCCTTACTTTCAGCAATTCCCTGCTGCGGGAGGAACACCTTTCCGATAAAAAATGCAATGCTCTGTGTGCTTTGTTTGAAAAGAATGGAGCGGTGGAAAACGGCGTGATCCTGGCTTCGGATGTGCTGCTTTCTTACCTGCGGGAAAAGTATCCGGGCTTGTACCTGGTCTCTTCCACGACGAAAGTCCTGACGGATCTTGAACGATTGAAAACGGAGCTGGACCGGGAAGAATTCCGCTTTGTGGTACCGGATTTCCGACTCAATAAAGAGTTTGATCAGCTGAACGGCCTGACGATGGAACAGAAGCAAAAGGTGGAGTTCCTGTGCAACGAGTGTTGCTGGTTTGACTGCCCGGACCGGAAAGCCTGCTACGAAAACGTCAGCCGCAAAAATCTGGGAGAAGAAGTAGAGGACCACATCTGCCCCTCACCCCTTGCAAAGCGCGGATACCGATTCTCGGACGCTATGAGAAACCCGGCATTCATCGGGATCGAGGATATTCAGAACCTCTATCTGCCAAACGGATTCTCGCATTTCAAGATCGAAGGACGAAGCCTGGGCAGCGCGGTCATTCTGGAGTTTTTGCTGTATTACATGACGAAACCGGAATACCAGCTGAAAGTCCGGGAAGAGATCTACCTGGACAGCATGCTGGATCTGTTTTGAGCGGTGAAAGGAGCAACGATCCATGACCATCCGAAGCGCGGTACCGGAGGACGCACCCCGCCTGCTTGCCATTTATGCTTACTATGTAGAGAACACAGCGATCTCGTTCGAGTATGCAACACCATCTGTTGAAGATTTTACCCACAGGATCGAGAACACTTTGAAGAAATATCCCTATCTGGTCCTGGAGGACGAAGAGGGCAGGATCCAAGGGTACGCCTATGCCGGCGTATTCAAGGGCCGGGCGGCCTATGACCGTTCCTGCGAGGTCACCATCTATGTGGATCCTGACGCAAAAGGCCGGGGTTTTGGGCGTCAGTTGTATGAAGCATTGGAAGAAGAATTAAAAGCTAGAGGCTTTTTGAACCTTTATGCCTGCATCGGCGTACCGATCGTAGAAGATGAATACCTGACGCGCGACAGCGAACTGTTTCATCAGCACATGGGCTACAAAAAGGTGGGCGAATTCCACCAGTGCGGCTATAAGTTTGACCGGTGGTATGACATGATCTGGATGGAAAAGATCATCGGTGAGCATGTATAAGAGGGAAATACTATGAAATTTCAATTTCTGAACAACGGGCTGCCAGTCGAAGTGGATTTTGCCGATGAGGATGTGGAGCGGATCTTTATTCCGTTACTGGAGCGTCTTTCCGACATGCAGAAGCAAAAAGGAGGCCGTATTCTGGTGATGCTGGCGGCTCCGCCCGGAGCGGGGAAAAGCACCTTGGCCGCTTTCTTAAGCGAACTGGCAGATCAGCGTGGAATGCAGCCGATCACCGTCATCGGCATGGACGGCTTCCATCGTTATCAGGAGGATCTTCTCAGTCACTATACGGTTCGGGACGGAGAAACGATCTCCCTGGTGCAGATCAAAGGCGCGCCGGAGACCTTCGACCTGAAGAAACTGACGGAACGCGTTCAACGTGTCGCGGCCGGGGAATGCTTAGGCTGGCCGGCCTATGACCGCCTGCTGCATAATCCGGTGGAAGACCAGGTTACCGTGGAAGGAGATATCGTTCTGCTGGAGGGAAATTACCTGCTGCTGGACGAGCCGGGCTGGCGGGACCTTTCTGATTACGCGGACTATACGATCTTTCTGAAAGCCCCGCTCTCTCTGCTGCAGGGTCGCTTGGTCGAACGGCAGATCGCGAGCGGCAAGGAGCCGGACAAGGCGAGGCAATTTGTTGAAAAAAGTGACCTTTATAACGCGAGAACGGTTCTGGACCATTCCAAACCGGCTGATCTGGTGATCGATGCCGACGGAATGAATATGTAAGATAAGAAAAGGCATTTTGCCTCCGTCCGCATCTCCAGCCAGCGAAATGGCATCGCGGAAGATATCTTCACCCAGGTTCGCAATCTGGACCGCGTACGGATCATAGTGGAATAAAATGCCAGATCACAGGAATGAAAATACTAAAAGAGCTCGGATCGATCGGATCTGAGCTCTTTTTCTGTAACATCGTGATGTGAGGGATCATATTTTTCCTGACATGAAATCTTCTCCATGGAAGATCTGCACTTTCACGGAATACGTCTTCTTCTCGCCAGCTTTAAGGAACTTCAGCATGCCGGTGCGGCGCATGACATCACGCCCGTCCGGGTAGCAGTTGCCGCATTCCAGGCCAAGTACATAGTCGCGGACGCCCATCATCTTCCACTCCACAAAGCCGTCCAGGTCTTTCGCGTCAAACAGAATCTTCAGTCCGACGCCAAGCTTCGGCTGGAAGATGGAGGCTTCCCCGTGCTCATCGCCAAAAACATGATAATAGCAGCGTTCTTCATAGCCGGGTGTCGGCTTCTCCATGCGCAGGCAGTTTTCGATATCTTCCGCGGCATGCTCGTTGCGCGGCTTTACGTCCACAGCAGGAATAGTGACGACGCTGTCTTCATCGAGCAGAGGGTACCCCATGTTCATGTGATAGAGGATCTCTACAGGCTCCAGACGGTCGCCGGTGTTTTCGATCGTATCTTCGATGGTAAAACTGTTTTCTTCCAGAGATACATGGATCTTGCGGGAAAGGCGCAGCTTGCGGCCGAAGATGGTCTCATCCTTTGTGACAGAGTGCAGGACCAGTTCGCCGTCTTCTTCTGTCCAGTAAGCCTGTTCACAGGGACGGTTCGCAAGGCTTCCATGCAAGGGGAGCGTTTCCCCTTCATCGATGCAGGGAGTACCGACGGCTTCCAGGCCGCAGGTAGTCAGGAAACCGGCTGTAAAGGAATTCAGCCAGTTTGAATCGATGCTGTCATAATAGGCGGGAGCCACATAACCAACAGGAGAGAAATAGCTGAGGTTGGTGCCGCGGAAGCGCAGCCGGGTGATATCATTATTCCGGTCCGGGGAGGTGACAAGTTCCAGACCCAGTCCGTTGTTGACTTCCAACAGGCGCATCCCATCGCCCTTGCCGCCGACGAGACGATGCTCTTCCACACCGTAAAGCTGGCTGTCATGTCCGATATAAGGATTCATCATGCCTCTCCTTCCATTAGCGGCCGTACCGCGTCATAAACCTTGGCATAACGGCGATAGATGGCCATATACTTTTCATGCATATCCGCGCGGGGCAGATAGGTCTCAGTCTTTTCCACCATGTGGTCCGCGGCGTCTTCCAGATCTTTAAAGCAGCCGATCACGATGCCGGTCAGCATGGCGGAGCCGACTGTGCCCGCATCCGCTGTCTTAAGCGCCGTGATGGGAAGGTTCAGGATATCCGCCTTCATCTGCATCCAGACTTTGGATTTGGCCCCGCCGCCGGTGGCGTGCAGGCGGGTAAAGTGAATGCCGGAGGGTTTAAGACGCTCATAATTGAGGCGCATTTCATAGGCAACGCCTTCCATGCAGCCACGGTAGATCTCGCTGATATCCGTGTCAGTGGTAAGTCCCAGGATGGCTCCCCGTGAGCCGGTGTCCATATAAGGAGTGGCCGCACCGGCGAAGTGAGGAAGGACCAGAAGACCGGAAGGTTCCTCGCCGTGTTTTTCCTGATAGCGGGCTTCCAGCTCTTCATTTTTCGCTCCATCCGCCAGGTTCTCCACACACCACTGGATCAAGGCGCCGCCAGTGTAGGAAAAGGCGTAAGCGGCATATTTGCCGGGTACCGCATGGGGCACGACAGAGAAATAGCCGTCATACATGGTGGGGATATCCGGCAAAGAGTCATAGATCGGAGTCAGACATTCAACGGTTCCGGCTCCGTCCACCGCCACACCGCCATCGAAAGCTCCGGCGCCGACCGCCGCCGCGATCTGGTCATGGGCGACGGAAACGATCTGAACCTCCGGAGAAAGTCCGGTCAGAGAGGCCGCTTCGGCCGTGATCGTTCCGGCAGAAGATCCAGTCGGAACAGGGGTGCTGAACAGAGACGAGTCAATATCTGCCGCCTGGAAGATCTCCTGGCTCCAGCCTAGCTGATTGATGTCCAAGGCCATTGTGCGGGTCGCCAGAGAATAGTCGATCTGGCGGACACCGGTCAGGTGATATACGACGTAATCTTCCATCAGGAAGATCATTTTTGTTTTAGACCAGATCTGCGGTTCATGATCGCGGATCCACATCACCTTGGGGATGCTGTACATCTCATGGGGGCGAAGGCCGCTGATGCGGGCGATCTTCATGGATCCCAGTTTATCGACCAGTGCCTTGCATTCTTTGGCACCGCGGGGGTCGGTATACAGGATGACCGGGCGAAGGGGCGTGCCGGCCTCATCCGTCAGCACGCAGGCTTCGCCGAAACTGGTGACGCCAAGCCCTGCGATATCGGGATACAGGGCGGTCATTTCCCGTATGCAGGCAAAGACGGCTTCCATCACGACGGAAGCATCCATCTCATGCCCTCCGACAGAGCGGCGCACCGGATAGTCCCGGTACGCTTTTCCTAAATAGTTTCCGTTTTCATCGAAGACCGTGCATTTGCAGCCGGTCGTACCGATGTCCAGTCCTGCGATCTTCATTGTGATCTCCTCAGTCGATATCGATCCAGTCGTAGCCCAGGTAGGTGGTGAAAGCTTCCTTCAGGACATCCTTCATGTGGCCGACGCCTACAGAAGTGTGATGCTTGAAGCCGCCTCTGGCCAGACGGATCATCTTATCCTGCATATCCGGGATCTCGCAGACGCCGGCGCAGCCAAAGTACTCGGCCTCGATCGGGTCAGCGGTGAATTCTGCTTCCGAAGCATAGATCAGGATCTTGCCGTCCTTGGTCTGGCAGTTGGAAAGGGTGGTTTTGAACGGGCGGATGCGGCCTTCGTTGCTGCCCCAGCCGGAGCCCGGATCGCCCTTGGCGAACATCTTATGCTCGGTAACGGTGCCTTTGGCGGTCATCAGAGACTGGGCCACCGGGCCACAGTGGAACAGGATGACCTTGTTTTCATCATCGCCGTAATTGTTGTTCCAGTCCAGAACAGCGGTGGGCTGCTCACTGGCCAGGTACATGGCACGCATGGTCAGCGCGGAGCACATGTCGATCTCGCAGGAAGCGGGGATGCCGCGGTCATTGAGTTCGGAAAGCAGGACACAGGGACATACGCGCAGAATGGTCTCCATTTCGTTCCAGCAGCGAAGCGTCAGGGCGTCCAGGTGGTATTCTTCGATATACTCGTCGATGACGACGGAGATCTTGGCCAGGGTCAGCTTGTTGCGCTCTGGCACGCGGGTGAAGTCTGTGTAGTTTTCCAGACGCTCCACCTTGGCCGTGACTTTCGCGTCATCATCCGCCAGCTGGTTGACCTTGAAGACCAGCTCGGACAGGTCGAAGGACTCTACAGTGATACCGTATTTCTCGAGAGTCAGTTCATCAAAGCGGACAGTCTTAAAAGCGGTGGTGCGGGCGCCGATGCAGCCCACGTTAAAGCGCTTCATACCATTGACGACACGGCAGATGGCGGCGAAATCTTTCAGATTCTGAGCGAAAGCCGGGCTTAAGGGATGTACGACATGCGGCTTCATGACGGTGAAAGGCACACCATACTGGGTAAAGACATCGGTCACGGAGAACTTGCCGCAGAACGCGTCACGGCGATGCTTGAAATCCATCTTGCCGATCTCATCCGGATAGGCCTGCATCAGGATCGGGACACCGGCATCGCGCAGCGCGGTGATCGGGCCGTTTTCATCCGCGAAAATAGGCATGGAGAAAATCACGCCGTCGTACTCTCCATCATGCTCTTTGAGCCATTTCGCATACAGAAGACCTTCGTCCCGGGTCTCGATGCCACCGTAACGGGTCAACTCCGCGTCCATGGCGATGTAGTCATAGCCTGCGTCAGTCACAGCCTTGATCATGTCCTCGCGGGCACCATAGATCAGTTCGCCCGGCATAAAGCCACGGTTGCAGAAAGCCAGCGCAAAAGTCATTTTTTTCATGGTTCAATCCTCCTGATTCGCAAACATTTTCATTGCGTGTTTTACATTGTCCTTCATTGCGTCACGGGCAGCCATAGAAAGCGAGGAGAAGAAGATCGGCTCATTTTCTTTGAGGCTGTCAAGATATTGCCGGGCGGCCTGTCCGCCTGATTTATCCATGTAAGTGAAGTAGTTGATCTTGCGGACGCCGGCTTCGATGGCCTTCTTGTAGTCCTCGCGGCTGACGCCGGACCCGCCGTGCATGACCACGGGGATGCCCTGCGTTTTTTTGCGGACGGCGCGGACTACATCAAAGTCCAGGCGAGGTTCCGTCAGGTAGATGCCGTGGGTCGTGCCGAAGGAGCAGGCCAGAGCGTCGATGCCCGTCTCCGCGACAAAAGTGGCGGCCAGATCCGGGTCGGTGTAGATCTTGGTCTCATCCTGTTCACCGGTACAGTCTCCGGCGCCGGATTCCCGTCGTCCCATGGAGCCAAGCTCCGCTTCCACGGACGCGCCGGTCTTTTTGGCCATAGCGACCGCTTCTTTCGTGTTGGACAGATTCTCTTCATAAGGCAGGACGGAGCCGTCATACATGATGGCGGTGAATCCAAGGTCCAAAGCCTCTTTCAGATAGTCCAGTGTTTCGCCATGATCCAGATGAACACAGACCGGGACAGAAGCTTTTTTCGCGGCCTCTACCATGATAGGGCCGATGATGGAAAGCGGGATCCAGGGCTCGTGGCACTGGGCAAACTGAATGATGACAGGCAGTTCCAGTTCCTCCGCGGCGCCGATCACGGCCTGAAGGCTCTCCAGATTGGGTGTATTGAATGAACCGATCGCGATCTGTTTCTCTTCCGCGATCTTCATGACATCATTTAAAGAAGCGAGCATGGGTGAAAACATCCTTCCTTTTAGTTTGATTCTATGATATAATATAAAAAGGCTTTATTATAGGGATATTTGTTCTAAAAACTTTGAATTCGTTCGGAGGCATACATGATTTCCACTTTTGATATGGAGAAGCTGAAAAGCCTGCTGAAAGACTTCCATGATCTGACCCATATACGGATCACGATATTCGATGACCAGTATCGGGAGATCGTCTCCTATCCGGAAGCGATCGCGCCGGTCTGCGCCTTCATCCGGGAGGATCCAGGAGCGGAGCAGGCCTGCCATCTTTGTGACAGAAAAGCCTGTGAAACAGCGGCCCTGCGGCACAATACCTACGTCTATCAGTGCCATGCTGGTCTTACGGAAGCGGTGGCCCCGGTCTATGCCGGCAATATCATCGTCGCCTATCTCTTGTTTGGGCACTTATTCTCTTATCCTAATCAGTGGACAGGCTGGGAAGCGGTCAGAAAAGCCTGCTCCGCCTACGCCCTGGACGAGAAGCAGCTCCAGGACTATGTCCGGAAACTGCCCTTGACATCCCGGGATCATATCCTGTCAGCTTCCCACATTCTGCAGGCCGTTGCCTTTTACCTTTGCATGGACCGGTTGATCACGCTGCATGAGCAGGAACTGCTGGTCCAGGTGGATGATTATATCAGTAAGCACTTTACCGAGGAGATCGACGCGGCTTTTCTATGTGACCATTTTCAGATCGGAAAGACCAAGCTCTACGCGTTGGCCAGGCAGAATTACGGAAAAGGGATCGCGGAACATATACGGTCTTTGCGGATCGAATACGCCAAGAAACTTTTGACAGAGAATACCAACACCCCCATCAGCGAGATCGCGGAAAAATGCGGATACCAGGATTATAATTATTTCATCACCGTGTTCAGGCGGGAGACCGGACTGCCGCCCAGACAGTATCGGATGCGAAATGCCTAAGCGAAAAGATCACAGAGACTTTTAAAGAACTTGAATTTGAATCTGAACCGTGATATAATAATTTATGTTGCTCGGAGGGCACATCATTCAAAAGAAATGATGCAGCCGGATAAGACACAGGTTGAGATACCTGCTTCTTGTCCGGCTGTTTTTGATCAAAGGAGGAAATGCAAGAAAATGGCACAGACAGCAGATTTTACCAGGGGCAAGATCGCGGGACCGCTGATCCGTTTTACGATCCCGATGCTGCTTGCGATGCTTCTGCAGTCTTTGTATGGCGCGGTCGATCTGATGATCGTGGGACAGTTCGGTTCCCCGGCGGATGTTTCCGCTGTGGCGACCGGCACGCAGATCATGATGTTCGTTACCGTTGTATTTATCGGTCTGGCGGCGGGTATGACGATCCTGCTGGGCCAGTCCATCGGCGCGGGAAAGAAAGAAGAAGCCGGGAAGATCGTCGGCAGCGGCATCATGCTGTTTATCGTAATGGCAGCCGCCATGACCATCCTGATGATGTTTTTGACGGATCCTTTCACCCGGGTCATGCAGGCGCCGAAGGAGGCTTTCTTCAAAACGACGCAGTATGTACGCATCTGCTCCGGCGGTATCGCTTTCATAGTGGCATATAACGTACTGGGCAGCATCTTCCGGGGGATCGGGGATTCCAAAACGCCGCTTTTGGCGGTCGCCTTAGCAACGGTCTTCAACATCGCAGGCGACTTATTGCTGGTCGCTGTGTTCCACATGGCAGCGGCAGGGGCCGCGCTGGCCACGGTCCTGGCGCAGGGCATCAGCGTGCTGTTGTGCCTTCTGATCATTCGAAAAAGAGGACTTCCGTTTTCGTTTCATAAAACAGACATAAAGCTGGATCGCTTTGAAGTGGGCCGTATCTTCCGCGTGGGCATGCCTATCGCGCTGCAGGATGGCTTGGTTTCGATCTCCTTCCTGGTCATCGCGTCGATCGTGAACAGTCTGGGATTGATCGCCTCGGCCGGTGTGGGTGTAGCAGAGCGATTGTGCGGGTTTATCATGCTGGTGCCATCGGCGTTTTCTCAGGCATTATCAGCCTTCGTCGCCCAGAATATTGGGGCGGGAAAAGGGGATCGGGCCATTCGTTCCATGCTGGTCGCCATGGCAGCTTCCTTCGTGATCGATGCGTTGATGGCCTATGCCGCGTTTTTCCGTGGAGACATTTTATCGGCTCTCTTTTCCAAAGATGAAGCCGTAATACAAGCTTCCTGGCAATACCTGAAAGCCTATTCGATCGATACGCTTCTGGTCACCTTCCTCTTTAGCTTCATCGGTTATTTCAATGGGTGCGGACGCACGTTTTTCTGCATGATCCAGGGATTGATCGGCGCATTCCTGGTCAGGATCCCTGTTTCTTTTCTTGCCAGCCGGGAAGCAGTGCCGTCGCTGTTCCATATCGGTCTGGCCACACCGGCGTCTACCGCCGTGCAGATCGTGCTGTGCTGTCTGTTCTTTATCGTGATGTTCTATAAAAAGAAAAAAGCCTGATCGCTCAGGCTTCCTGGATCTCGTTCATGCGGGCGTAGCTACCGCCCAGGGCGACAAGCTCTTCGTGGGTCCCGCTCTCGGTGACACGTCCGTTTTCAATGACCAGGATCTGGTCTGCGTTCCGGATGGTCGAGAGACGGTGCGCGATCGCGATGATCGTGCGCTTGCCGGCGATCCCGGAGATCGCTTTCTGGATCTGCTGCTCGTTTTCCACATCGACGGAAGCGGTCGCTTCATCAAGAATGATGATAGGAGAGCGGCGCAGGATGGCGCGCGCGATAGCGACACGCTGTTTCTGACCTCCGGAGAGGCGCAATCCGCGCTCACCGACCTGAGTTTCATAGCCGTCCGGCATGGCCATGATATCCTCGTGGATATTAGCGGCCCGGGCGGCTTCTTCGATTTCAGAAGGAGTGGCCTCCGGACGGGCATAGCCGATATTTTCCGCGATGGTTCCGTTGAACAGGAAGGTATCCTGCAGAACCGGAGAGATGTTCTTGCGCAGGCTTTCGATGGTCAGGTCCTTGATATCCTGCCCATCCACCAGGATGCGGCCGGAATTCGGTTCATAGAAGCGGGAGATCAGCTGGGTCAAGGTCGTCTTGCCGACGCCGGTCGGTCCGACCAGGGCCAGCATCTTGCCAGGCTCGCAGTGGAAGGAAACGTCCGTAAGGACCGGTGAATGTTCATCATAGGAAAAGCTGACATGGTCAAAGGTGATATCGCCCTGCGGGTTCTTAAGATCATGGGCGCTGGGCTTATTCTGAATCTCATACGGCGCGTCCAGAATGGCCATGACACGTTCTGCTCCGGCCAGCGACTGCTGCATGCTTTCCAAAAGGTTCGCGAGCCCTGTGATCGGCGCGTAGAAAAGGGTCAGATAGAGCAGGAAGGATACGACATCCTCAACGCTCAACCCTTCGCGGTAGGCCAGGAAACCGCCAAAGGCTACCACCAGGATCGTGCCCAGGGAGGAGATGAATTCCACCGTGGGATGGAACACCGCGCTGATCTGCAAGGCTTTGAGCATGGCGCGCACATGGTCGAAATTCTTTTCATCTACCCGGCCGGTCTCAAAGGCTTCCTGTCCGAAGGACTGGATCTCGTGGACGCCGGACAGGTTGTCCTGCAGCTTGCCGTTGAGTTCGCCCATCTTCTTCTGCGAAATGCGAAAATACGGGCGGACTTTTTTAGAGAAAATGATACCGGATACAAAGATCAACGGGATCGGCGCGCAGGTGATCAGAGCCAGCTTCCAGTTGATCAGAAGAAGGACGATCAGAACGCCGCAGAAAGTTACGATATTCGTGATCGTATCCGGGATGATGTGCGCGTACAGCAATTCAAAGTCACGCGTATCATTGACGATGCGGCTCATCAGATCACCGGTCTGCTTGTCGTGGAAAAAGCCTAAGTGCATGCGCTCCAGTTTATCATAGGTGCGCGTGCGCAGGTCGCCGACCAGATACCAGGCGGCTTTGTGGGCCAGGTAATTGCTCATAAAGCGAAAGAGGATACGCAGCAGATACAAGCCGGTCAGGATGAGCGTCAATGTCCCGATCGTGGAAAGACTTTCTTTGGTAACGCCCTGGCTAACCAGACCGGTCATACGGGAGAGGACCCGCGGCGCGGCCAGATTGACCAGGGTCAAGGCCAGTGTGGCCAGGATGGCAGCTATGTAAAGCCCCCTGTAGCGAATAGCTTCACGACTTAGTTTCCATAACAATTTCATGTCCGGATACCTCGATCATTGTAGTAGTTTGGGTCAGTGTACCACAGATCGGATCGTAAATCCATTCACTATCGAATCAAATCAGATGGACTTTTAAAAACAGTTGTTTACAAACAAGCGGGAAAGGGGTATCATGCAATAAACAAAATCTGATCATTTGGCAGGAAGTCATGAAAAAACGTATGTATGATACCTTTCACGATCTGCAGAGCAGCATATTGGTCCGGATCGCTCTTATGGAGTGCATTTTCTGGTTCGGTTTCGCGTTCGCTCAATATCAGACCGTGTATTTGCAGGGAAGAGGAATGTCTTCCTCCTATATTGGAACGCTGAACGCTATCGCCTCTCTGGTCGCGATCTTCGCAACGACTTTTTGGGGCATGATCGCGGACAAGATCAATTCCATCAAAAAGACCTTTTTGATGATCCTGGTGGGAAGCGCTTTGTTCTACGGATTGATCACGGTCCTTCCGGCGGATTTCCGCTACGCGTCGATCATGTTTCTGATCTATTGTCCCTTTGCTAACTTTTTCAAAGGGCCTATGAATATCCAGATCGACAACTTCACGGTTAGAAACTGCGCGCAGCATCGTATCAATTACGGAGCGGTCCGGTCCATCGGTTCGCTTACCTTCGCCATCGCCAGTCTGATGCTGTCGGCCTGGATCATTCCCTGGCTGGGAGTGCGGTCTACCTTCTCGCTGTTCAGTCTGTTTATGATCCTTTCGATCTTTATCGTGCTCAGCATCCCGGATCCGAGGATCGAGAAAAAAAGAGAAAAAAAGAAACTGGACCCGAAAGCCTTGTTCCGCAATCATTTTTATCTGGTCTTCATCATTTATGTTTTCTTTGTTTATATCGCCTTTGGCGCGGAGTTTTCATTTTTCTCGTATTATCTGGCGGATCGTGGCATTAAGATCACCAACCTGGGACTGGTTCTGGCTTTGCGGGCAGTCATGGAAATGCCCATGCTGCTCATCATGCAAAGGCTTCGCCACCGTTTCCCGCTCAAATACATGATCGTTTTTGGCGCATTGCTGATCGGCCTGGAATGCTTAGGACTGGGACTGATCGCGCATAAGATGAGCGTCATCCTTCCGTTCCTGATGCTGTACGGCCTGGGCAACGGCGTCAATATCGGCACGATCTCCAACTACCTGTACAAGCTGGCTCCGGAAGACCTGAGAGCGACTGCGCATTCGGTCTTCGGCGCAGTCACAGCTTTATCCGGCGTGATTGGAAACCTGGCCGGCGGCTTTGTTTTAAAAAGCGTAGGAGCGTCCAACTTCTATGTCATCCTGGGCTCGATCATCCTTTCTGCGGTCCTGTTCTTCGTATTCACGACTGTGCTGTACAAGAAACAGCCCAATCCGGCAGATGAAAAAGACTAAAAGGAGCAGAAGCTATGATCCTGATGTTCACCGGCACTGGAAACAGTGCTTATGTAGCGAAACGCGTTGCCAAGATCATCGATGATGAAGTCGTAGATCTTAAGACAAGGATCCAGAAGCAGGATTTCAGCGAGATCATCTCGGCAAAACCCTGGGTCGTGGTGGCGCCTGTTTATGCCTGGCAGCTGCCGCACGTCGTCAGAGACTGGTTAAAGAAAGCGAAACTGACAGGCCATTCCTCCATGTATTTCATCCTGACCTGCGGAGACAGTATAGGCAATGCCGGCCATTACGCGGAAAAGCTGTGCCGGGAAATACACAAGATCTACCGGGGCATCGGGCAGGTCGTAATGCCGGAAAATTACATCGCGATGTTTAAAGCCCCGGACCATGAAAAAGCCCTGGAGATCGTGGAGAAAGCAGAAGCTTCGATCGAACAGGCAGCCTGGGCGATCCGGAATTCGGAACCCCTGACGGATAAAGCAGGGCTCTTGGGAAAGCTTTCGAGCGGGATCGTGAATAAAGCTTTTTATACGTTCATCCTGCACTCTAAGAAGTTTATCGTGGATGAGACGAAGTGTACCGGCTGCGGATCCTGTGTCCGCAATTGTCCTATGAACGCCATCACCCTGGAGAATGGCAAACCGCGGTGGCATGATCCGTGCACGCATTGCATGGCCTGCATTTGCCACTGTCCGGAAGAAGCGATCGAATACGGGCGGGCCAGTAAGGGCCAGCCAAGATATACCTGCCCTAAATAAAGGAGAAATATTATGAGAAAACTATTGATCGTCATCGATATGCAGAATGATTTCATCGACCAGGCACTGGGCACTCCGGAAGCGGTCGGGATCATCGAAAATGTGAAAAAGAAGATCGATTCCTACCCAAGGGAAAATGTGATCGCAACCATGGATACCCATACGGAAAACTATATGGATACCCAGGAAGGAAAATACCTGCCCGTGCCGCACTGCATCAAAGGATCAGAAGGCTGGCAGATCCGGCCGGACATTCAGGCACTCCTGGAAGGCGCAAAGATCTATGAAAAGCCAACGTTCGGAAGTGTGGATCTGGCAAAGGATCTGCAAGCGCTTTCCGAAAAAGAAGAGATCGAACTGGAGCTGGTGGGACTGTGCACCGATATCTGTGTGGTATCCAATGCGCT
>ONBQ01000023.1 GCA_900316145.1 uncultured Eubacteriales bacterium | reverse complement strand
CATGACGATCGGCGGATTTCTAAAAAAGGAGATCTTCGAACCCCTGGGCATGAAGAATACCGGATACCGTCTGAATGAGAACCAGTGGGAACAGATGACTGCTCTTTTCCACCGCAATGATGATGGCAGCTACTCGGTCCATGAGGCCGGTCTCGTGGACCAGCATCGATCCCTCGCACCATTTCTCCGTCGTGTATATGCACAACATGTTCCCCAACGACGAAGAGTACCATCACATGAGAGTCCGGGCGGTAGCGTACGGAATGCTGTGAGTCTTGCTCTGATAAGAAGCCCCTGACCGATCATGGTCAGGGGCTGTTTTTCGATCAAGAAGGATCCACTCAAAATCCTTTCCTTCAAAAACCATTACTCTTTTGTTATCGCAGTTTTTTCCGTACCAGCATCAAGGCATATCCAAGCAGGTTCTGGCCTTTCCATCTTTTCTTATCAAAACGTCCCGGATCAGACATAGACAGGCCGATGCCCCATATCCGGTCTTTTATGGCGCATTCCGCCAGGTCAGCATCCCCTGTCGCGAGCAATTGATTTTTGAGGTCGATATTCTGAGAAAACTTTGCCAGCAGGCCTTCGTATACGATGATCTGCCTCATTCCATTCCAGGTATTCTCATCATATCCCGAAACCTGCCGTCCGAGGTCTTTTATGACAGCTACGTCTTTTATTTCCAGTATCTTAGAGGCGATCTCCATATTCCGGAAGCATATCGCTTTTTGATACATCATGTATTGCTCCATGGAAGAGAACGTTATGCCGTCCAAGGTAAAATCCGAGAGAAACCAATTGCTTAAATAGCCGTTTTCTTCATCCGGAGCATGGAAGCAAACGACATTATCCTGCTTGTTATCAGAAGATTCTCCAAATGAAAGATCCTTTTGGGGAAAGTCTGCTTTTGAATCTTTATCCGGGCTGGTCTGGTATCTGGACTCAAAATTATCTACTATCCCGATCTGATCTTCATCCAGAAAGTATAGAGCGATCTCCCGGATATCTTTCGGTATCCCATAATACGCTTCTGCGATGCCTCCGGCTATGGCTGCGATGGTGTCGCTGTCGCCCCCGATGGAAATCGCGTTGCGGATACAATCTTCGAAGTCTGTCGATTCAAAAAACGCTTCCAGCGCCTGGGGTACGGATCCCTGGCACGAAACATCAAACTGATAGGTCGCTCGGATCTCATCCAAAGTGAATCGGATCTTATAATAATGGTCTTCTATATAGTCGTGGATCTCGGCCTTGCTCTTGCCTGTGCGCGCAAGGTAAATGGCAACCGCCGTAGCCTCTGAGCCTTTGATCCCTTCCGGATGGTTATGTGTTACTTCTGTGACCGCCTTGGACAAAGCGATCGTTTCACTCAGTGTCTGCGCCGCAAATCCACAAGGACTGACGCGCATGGCGGAACCATTGCCCCAGCTGTTGTAAGGCCGCGGCCTTTTCTCTTCGATCCAACGACGAAACTGCCCCCCATAGCCGGCATAAGGGTATTTCCGGCCAAACTCCTGCATTCTGTCTACCGCATATTTATCCAGTTTTTTGAACCTTCCCTCGCAATCCAGAATCGCCTGCGCCACGGCAAGAGTCATGATACTGTCGTCAGTTGTCCTGCACCCCTTGTTTCTGGAAAAGAATTCAAAATCTTTACTCTTGATATTATGCCTCTCAAACCGGGATCCGACGATATCACCTATGATCGCTCCTAACATATAGTTCTCCTCCTTGTATTGAATCATCGTTCGATGCAATCATCCAGCAGGAAACCATGGTCGATCAGGATCTGCTGAAGACGAGGGATATCGATGTCACGCACATCCACGTTGGCTTCAGAAGCCAGACTGATGGCGGTTCCGGCGGCTTCTCCCATGGTGGCGACGATCGGCATGATCCGGCAGGAGGCCTGGGCTTCGTGGGTGGCGGAGATGCAGCGGCCTGCCACCAGCAAGTTGGCAAAGCCCTTCGGGATCAGGCACCGATAGGGGATCGTGTACCACTCGCCCGGCTTGAAGTAGTAATGGCTGGTGCCGCTTCCTTCCGGATTGTGAATATCGATATCGTAATTGCCTGTAGCGATTGCGTCGGGGAAGCGTGTCAGGGCCTTCATGTCCTGTTCGTTCAAGGTATACTCGCCTTCTATCATGCGGCTCTCCCTCGCGCCGATCTGCAACGCGGTGGAAAGAACGCGGCAGTGCTCGAAGCCGGGAATGTTCTCCTTAAGGAATTTCTGGATCTCAAAGACCTGCTCACGCGCCTCGATCTCCGCTGCCGTCACATCGAAAGGGTCTGTCGGGTCACGGCGCACGACGCGGGTCGTGTTGAAATGCAGCACGCCATCGTTCATGTTTTCAAAGATCAGCACATCTTCCCGGACGTTTTTGATCTTGCCTTCCTTCTGGAACTGCTTATACAGGGGATTGATCTCCCGCTTATGAGCCCGGAACTGCTCTTTGTCCACCCCGCTCATCCGGAAACACAGCGTCATCGGCTGGCAGAGATTATCCGCCGGCCTCCCCAGGCGGAATGGAACACCGGCCAGCATCGAAAGTTCAGCGTCGCCCGTCGCGTCGATGAAGTAGTCGGCGGTAAAGCTAAGCGGACCGCTTTTAGTGGCGCAGGTGATGCTCCGGATGTGTCCATCCTCCGTGTCCGCACCGCAGATGACGGAGTTATAAAGGAGTTGTACACCAGCTTCTGTGACCATCCGGTTCAGGACCAGCTTCAGAACTTCTTCATCAAAGTAATTATCGTCCTCAAACATGCCGTCCTCTTCTCGCAGCCGGGCCAGGATCTCCTGGAAGATGCCGTTGCATAACATCTTCTTTTCCTGGCTTCCGGGCACGGTAGTCCAGTAATTCATAAAGGGACTTACAAGATTGCCGGCCGCTGCCCCGCCCAGGCAATTCCACCGCTCTATCAACAGCACGCGAATGCCCTGCCGTGCTGCCGCGATCGCTGCGCAGGTGCCTGACCATCCGCCGCCGGCCACGATCAGATCATAATTCGTTTTCATAGGCATCTCTCCTCTTTTTTAATTGTTCCGTTCACCGTTCAAGTTGGCTTCATTATACCTCTCACGATATGAATTAGCAATAGATTTCGGGCGTTCACGGTGTCTTTCCCAGGCATTCATCCAGGCTGTCCTGATGATTGAAATATACAGATCGATGTACTATAATTGAATGACATTCATGATCAAGAAAGATTTCCGGAGGATATTCGTTATGAATAAGGCAGAACGCGTACGCGCCGCCATCAAAAAAGCACCGGTCGATCACGTGCCAGCCGGTTTCTCTCTGCATTTTCCAAAGGATAGTGCCCATGGAGAAGCCGCCATTAAGGCCCATCTCGATTTCTATCATGAAACCGACGTGGACATTTTGAAAGTCATGAACGAAAATCTGGTCCCGCCGATCGGTGAAATGAATTTCCCCTCCGACTGGAACAAACTTCCCTCTTATGATCGTCACGCTTCATTCATCCAGAAGGAAATGGATCTTCTAAAAGCCTTACGTGACGCGGAGCCGGACGCCTATCTGATGCTGACGGTCCACGGCATCTGCGCCAGTACGATCCACCCGCTGGAAGCCAAATATGGTTATGAACCCGTCCGTCGTCTGTTCGTTCACCAGATGCGTAATGAAAAAGAGCCCCTGCTGGAAGCAAGGGCTCGGGTATCGGACGCTTTGGTCGAGCTTGTTCAAGCCGCGGCAGACATCGGCTGTGACGGTATTTACTATGCCGCTCTTGGCGCGGAGGATTATTACTATACGGATGAAGAATTTGCCGAGGCGGTCGTTCCCTACGATCTGAAAGTTCTGAAAGCCGTCCGCAACTCCGGTCAGGATATCTTCCTTCACATGTGCAAGGACCATCTGAATATGGAGCGTTTCCGCCCCTATGCCCCCTACTGCGATGTTGCCAACTGGGGCGTTTACGAGGTTCCCTTCTCCCTGGATCAGGGCAAGGCCCTCTTCCCAAATGCCACGATCATGGGCGGCCTCGCCAACCGCAGCGGCGTGTTGGTAAATGGCAGTGAAGAAGAAATACAGCAGAAAGTTCACAAGGTTATTAATGACTTTGGAACCAAGGGCTTCATTCTTGGGGCCGACTGCACCCTGCCGACAGAGATCGAGCTGTGGCGGGTTAAGGCTGCGGTAGAAGCGGCAAGAGAAGTCTAATTAGCAAAACATGGAATCCTGAACAATCGTGCAATCGAACTGAAATCCAAGAGAAATCTGATTTGCATAATTTGTTCACAATTCCCTGTTACTATAATAATCACAAGAGCTAATTCAACTTTTTCATTTTTTCCTTCCCCTTATTTGAGGCACCGTGAGGTGTCTTTTCTTTTTTGGGAAGATCCATACATATCTTCATTTCTGTTCGTTGTCTGTGCCAGTGATCCGACCGATCTCTGTGTAGATCATCCCATGCTTTCCCCTGGTCGACTGCATCAGGCAGAAATGATCTACTGTCATAGTGACATCCTTGTGCGGCAGGTTTTCTAAATGGGACCGCCTCGGAATGACAGCGC
This sequence comes from uncultured Eubacteriales bacterium, assembly GCA_900316145.1. Lineage (GTDB taxonomy): Bacteria > Bacillota > Clostridia > Lachnospirales > Bianqueaceae > RUG159. Next base: position 3,155 of record ONBQ01000023.1, on the reverse strand, counting down.
GCCGCAACAGCGTTATATGCGGCTTGAATCGTTTCCTGTCATAAGGGATGTCTGCCTCTGCCAACGCATGTCGAACCCTGGACGCCAGATTCTTCATTGAGTTACTTTCAGCGATTCCTGCCCACCAAAGATCACTAAAACACCCGACCTGATCCAGGCGGATCTGAAACGGCGCAAAACGAATACCTTCAAGCGCATCCATGACCGTGTCCGGATCACCGTATTCGCCGATAAATGCCAATGTCAGATGAAGGTTTTCTTCCGGCGTATAATTGCCCCTGATCCCATCCTTGCGAAAGGTTTCCTGCAGGTTCAGGAGAGCCTCTTTCATTATGGAATTCATGGGAACCGCGATAAACAATCTCATAGACGGACCTCGTTCTCTGATCGTTTGGGCATCATCGATCACAAATCTTTTGCTGCCATAAAATACCGTTGGCAGATACGATAGCCTGCCCGCTCATACATGCGCACGATATCGGTATACGTATAGCCAAGAAAGGCCCGGCGCATGCCGCTGTCTTTAAGATATCTGGTGCCAAGCCGGACCAGGTTGGTCGCGATGCCCTGTCCCCGCTCGCTTGTGCGTGTTGCTGTGCAGCCTACGCTGCCCAGGCCTTCTCCCTCGACTTCCAGACTGACGATCAGGCAGCCCAGGACCTGTCCGCTTCGTTCCGCGATCAGAACAGGTGCCTTTGTACCGGCCTCATAATGCTGTTCTTCCATGTAATAGGGAACGAAACTCTTTTGCGCATCACTGACACATTCCTGGATCTCGGAAAGATCCTCTTTTCCGGCCCATCGGTAGGTTATACCGCGGATATCGTCACCGACAGCATATTCATCATAATGGAAATCACTAAGATCTTCATCCATGTCGAGGCATTCAGTATCTCCCCATTTATGGGTGTAGCCGCGCTTTATAAAGAATTGCTCCGCGCCTTCCTTCATGGGAACTCCTGGCATGAAATAGCGATCGTCCGTACCAACCCCGACGTTGATGGTGTGATAGCCGTTTTCACGGATGATACGCTCGGCTTCATTTAACAAAGCATTTCCGTAGCCTTTCCCCCGGCTTTCCGGCCGCACACAAAGAAGCGAAATGGCCCGCCCGTGGACTATGCACGCGGCGCAAAGGGTCTCCTCCTCATAGATGCCAAAAATCCTGTCGTCTTGATCAAAGATCAGGCTGCGAACGACAGCTTCTTCCCGAACGATATCGGGAAAGCAGCGATGGTACAGGTCCACCAGTGCTTCTCTATTCTCTATTGCTTTAAACATTTTTCTCACCTTCCGGTTCATTTATAGGTCCATTATACAGTCGTTCCTGTTTCCTTTTCAAGCCCGAATTGCAGCTGTCGCGTCTTTGACCGCTGAGATTTTTGTTTTGCATTGCTTTCATTCCTAAAATATGGTATTCTGAATTAACATGCTTTTTGTTTTACCAAGTCATAAAATAAAGGAGGCTATCTTCATGGGCAGAAGCCTGGAGGAATGGAAAATCGGGGATCCGATGATCAACGAGAACGATTATTGGCAGGACCCGAACTATGTGCCGGAGGATCCGGAGAAAGAAAAGCTGGTAACCAAGCTGGCCACTTTGATCACCGATCGTATGGTGAAAAAGCTGACCAAAAAGATCAATAACCGGGATCCCGAATACTGGATGCTCGACATGATCTTAAACAAGGAGCAGGTGAAGTTCCTGCTGAACTTTAAGAAGACGCGTGTTCCCTACACAGTGGCGGAACTGGCCAAGATGAATAACATGTCTCTGGAAGAGACGCAGAAGATGGTCGAAGACCTGCGCTGGATCGGTATTATCGAGCAGAACCGCGCAAAGACAGAGGACAAGCATCTGCAGTATGAGCTGCCCATTTTCGTACCCGGCAGCGCGGAATTTATGATGATGCAGGATCCGTTGACGGAAAAGTTCCCTCAGCTGGCCACTTTCTTTAACCTGATGACCCAGCTGCCTCTTGGCGGCATTACGCAGATGGTGCCTCCCGGCGGCGCCGGCATCGGCATGCACACCATCCCCGTGGAAAAGGCCATCTCCATGGAAAATGAATCCGTCCCGGTGGAACATCTTTCCCGCTGGATCGAGATGTATGACAAGTTCGGTGTGGGCCAATGTTCCTGCCGTAAACAACAGGCCATGCGCGGCGAAGGTTCCGGCGAGATCTGCGGTGAATACTGCATCGCCATGGGCGATATGGCTGAGTACATGGATGACCGTGGCATCGGCCGCTACATCACCAAGGAAGAAGTTTACGAGATCCTGGAACGCGCGGAGCGCCATGGCTATGTGCACCAGATCACCAACATCGACGGCGAGGGCAAGATCGTGGCGATCTGCAACTGCGCGCCGGGCGTCTGCAATGCGCTGCGTACCTCCCAGCTGTACAACACGCCAAACCTATCCGCTTCTGCCTATCGGGCTCATGTGGAAAAAGAAAAGTGCGTAGCCTGCGGCAAGTGTGTAGAGGTCTGCCCGGTCGGCGCGGCCAAGCTCGGCCAGAAGCTCTGTCAAAAAGACGGAAGCGCTGTCACCTATCCGAAGACGGAGCTTCCGAACGCGAAAAAGTGGCCTGCCACGAAGTGGAACTACAACTATCGCGACGACGCCAAGATCAACTGCTATGATACCGGTACCGCTCCGTGCAAAACGGCCTGCCCCGTGCATCTGTCCGTACAGGGTTATATCAAGATGGCCGCGGAAGGCCGCTACGAAGATGCGCTGAAGCTGATCAAGCTGGACAACCCCTTCCCCATGATCTGCGGCGCGGTCTGCAACCGTCGGTGTGAGGATGCCTGCACCCGCGGTACGGTGGATGAGCCTCTCGCGATCGATGAGATCAAGAAATTCATCGCCTCTCTGGATCTGAACGCGGAGAGCCGCTATGTTCCGCTGTGCGAGAAGCACGACGGCGGGCTCTGGAGCGATGACTATAAAGTCGCCATTATCGGCGCGGGCCCGGCTGGTCTGTCCGCCGCGTATTTCCTGCGTCTGAACGGCTATCCTGTTACGGTCTTTGAAAAAGAGGCACAGCCCGGCGGCATGCTGATGCACGGCATTCCCAGCTACCGTCTGGAAAAAGATATCATCGCGGCGGAGATCGACGTTCTGCGTGAAATGGGTATCGAGTTCCGCT
>ONBQ01000026.1 GCA_900316145.1 uncultured Eubacteriales bacterium | reverse complement strand
TTCCTTACTTTTTCCATAAAAAGAACTGGCTCATTGGCCAGTTCTTTTATGCGGGACTGCTTTACTTAGTGCGACAGCCCCTTTTTTAGATTTCTTCCATATCAGGTACTTCAAACTCCAGATCCTCCAGGACCTGACGAATGATCCCGTAAGAAAAGCCTTTTCTTTGAAGGAAGCTGATGAGTTTTGCACGATCGGTATGACCGGAGCGCATACGCTTTTCGGCCGCGTTTCTGGCCTGGATCAGCTCAGGATCTGCTCCCGGCTCCATATCCTCTGTTTCCTGTTCAAAAGCGGCGGTTATGATGTCACGGCTGATCCCGCGGGACAACAGCCGCTCCGTGATATCACGACGGCTGCGGGACTTAAGCGTTCGCTCCTGCCGGATGTAGCTTTCCGCGTAACGGGCATCATCCAGATAGTGATATTCTTCCAGAAAGAGGATCACTTCATCCATGATGGCAGGCGGGCACTCCCATTCCGCCAGGTAACCGCGTACTTCATGCTCCGTACGCATTTTAAACTCAAGGTAGTATAAGGCTTTGCCGCGATAGAATTCACCGCGCTCGGACTCCTGGGTAAACTCAGGGATCCGGCGCGGCTTTTTTCCTTTTGATCTCATTCTTCGGTATCCGCGGTCTCTTCATCCTCTTCCGGAGGAAGGAAGCCAAGCTTGCGGCGGACCTTCTGATCCAGCTCTTCCATCAATTCCGGATTGTCGTGAAGAAGCTTCTTGACATTTTCACGGCCCTGACCCAGACGCTCATCATTATAATTGTACCAGGCGCCGCTCTTGACGACGATGCCCTCATTGGCGGCCAGATCCAGCACATCACCCTCACGGGAAATGCCCTTGCCGTACATGATATCGAACTCGGCTTCTTTGAACGGAGGCGCGACTTTGTTCTTGACGACCTTGACTCGGACATGGTTGCCGATAAACTCGCCATTGGCCTTTAAGGTCTCGGTACGGCGCACATCCAGACGGACTGAGGCATAGAACTTTAAGGCACGGCCGCCGGTCGTGGTTTCCGGATTGCCGAACATAACGCCTACCTTCTCACGCAGCTGGTTGATGAAGATGACGACGCAGTTAGACTTGTTGATGGCGCCTGTCAGCTTGCGCAGAGCCTGAGACATAAGACGGGCCTGCAGACCAACATGGGAATCACCCATCTCACCATCGATCTCCGCTTTGGGAACGAGGGCCGCGACGGAGTCAACTACGACGATGTCCATAGCGCCGGAACGGACCATGGTTTCTGTGATCTCAAGCGCCTGCTCACCATTGTCCGGCTGAGAGATGTAGAGGTTGTCAATATCAACACCCAGATTCCGGGCATAGGCCGGATCCATAGCATGCTCCGCATCGATATAACCGGCGATGCCGCCCCTCTTCTGCGCTTCCGCTACCATGTGCAGCGCGACTGTGGTCTTACCACTGGATTCCGGACCGTAGATCTCAATGATACGGCCGCGCGGAATACCGCCGACGCCCAGCGCCAGATCCAGGCTTAAAGAACCTGTGGGAATGGTCTCGACTTCCATGTTGATGGAATCACCAAGCTTCATAATGGAACCCTGGCCGTAGTTTTTCTGAATTTGCGAGATGGCCGCATCCAATGCTTTTTGTCTTTCGTTCTCTGCCATGAAGGCACCTCCTAAAAAAGTCTATATCTTATAATAGCCGGTTTATTTGAGAATGGACACCGATTTTCTATAGTTTTTTATAATTCCCGGTCAAGCACGAGCCCGCCGTCTTCTTTCAGTCCATCTTCATATTCCAGCAGCGCCAGCCGAAGCGCGTTCATGGCGGAGATAACAGCCGCATTCCTATTCTCCTGCCGGCTCTTGGTGCAGTTGATCCGATAGGCCAGCGTTCTGCCTTTTACATGGACCCCGATGTAGATGAGGCCGACCGGCTTTTCCGGTGTGCCCCCGCCGGGTCCGGCGATGCCGGTGATGGAAACAGCCGCGTCCGTACCGGCCGCTTTCGCTGCTCCTTCTGCCATGGCTCTGGCCGTTTGTTCACTGACCGCGCCATACTGGACCAGCGTTTCATGCGGCACGCCAAGCATGCGTTCCTTCGCCTCGTTGGAATAGGTGATGAACCCTGCCATGTACGCTTCTGATATCCCATTATAGTTGATCAGGCGTCCGGAAAAAAGGCCTCCTGTACAGGATTCGGCCGCGCTGACGGTCAGATGATTGTCCAGCAGCAGCCGTGCGGTCACGCTTTCCAAGGTATCCGCGTCCGCTCCATAGACCTTGCGTCCGAACAACTCGCGGATATGGTCTTCGACCGGACGGATCATGTCCCTGGCTTCTTCTTCGGTTTTCGCTTTGGCCGTAATGCGCAGGTCGACCATGCCGGTCTTCGCATAAGGCGCCAACGTGGGATTCTCCATGGACTCCATCAGATCATGAAGCGCGTATTCCACCTGGGATTCTCCGATGCCGCACAGGTGCAGCGTGCGGGACACCAGGATCTGGTCGGAAAGCTCTTGTAAGCAAGGGATCACCTGCTCATCGAACATGGGGACCATTTCGGAAGGCGGTCCGGGCAGCATGATCAGGATACGCCTCTCTTCGCCCTCTCCCTGATCCAGGATAAAACCGGGGGCTGTTCCATGATCGTTGTAGAAAGGCCTGGCCCCTTTGGGAAGCAAAGCTTGTTTCCAGTTGTTGGGCGTGATGGTCATGCCTCTTAAGTTCAGGCGCTCTTCGATATTGGCTCTGGCCTGGGCATCTTCCTCCATAGGCACGCCAAAGTACCGGGCGGCCATTTCCTTGGACAGATCATCTCCCGTAGGGCCCAGACCCCCGGTCGTGATGATGATATCCGCGCGGGAGAAGCCTAAGCGAAATGCCTCCAGCACCCGTTCCGGATTATCCCCCACCACCTGCTGATGATAGAGGCCGATACCGACCTTGGCCAGCTGTCTGGAAATATGGGCGGCATTGGTATTGACGATATCTCCCAGAAGGATCTCGGTGCCGATGGCAATGATCTCCGCCGTGTACTGCTTACTCATCGTACAGGACCTGCCTGTTCTTGTAGATGTACTCCACGACCGAAGCGATGGAGAGGATCATGGACGCGTAGATCAGGATCTGAACGATGACATGATACCAGGTATAGTCAAGGCCAAGCATGATAGCCATGACCATGATCATCTGTACCACGGTCTTGATCTTGCCCAGCATGGCGGCCGCGATGACGACGCCCTTGGTGGCGGCGACCAGGCGGAACCCGCTGATGATGAACTCACGCGCGATGATGATGATAACGACCCAGGCCGCGATCTCACCGGTCTCCACGAACATGATCAATGCGGAACAAACCAGCAGTTTATCTGCCAGCGGATCCATGAACTTGCCGAAATCCGTGATCAGGCCGCGGGTACGGGCCAGATGCCCGTCCAGATGGTCGGTATAGGAAGCGATGGCAAACACCACCAAGGCGGCCAGTCGGTTCCAAGGCTCGTTTAAAAGCCCCGTCATATAAAACACGATCATAAACGGAATCAAGATGACGCGTAAGATCGTCAGCTTGTTGGCAATGTTCAGATCAATCTTTTTAGACATCCTTTATCTCACTCCCTGTCAGATCGTACTCATACGCGCTTGTGATCCGGCATTGGATATACTCGCCGGAATCATGACGCTTCTCTGAGGTGACGAATACGAAGCCATCGATGTCCGGAGCGTCACGGAAGGAACGGGTGCTGTATACAAAACCATCTGTCGTTTCTTCCGGGATCTCTCCCTCGACCAACACTTCCATCTCTGTGCCGATGAAGGATTCTGAAACTTCCAGGCTTACCTGCTGCTGGATCTGCATCAGAATATCCTTTCGGCGTTCTTTTTCTTCTTCCGGGACCTGATCCTTCATGCGGGCGGCCGGAGTACCTTCTTCCTGAGAATATGTAAATACTCCCAGGCGGTCAAAACCGATCTCCTCTACAAAATCACACATTTCCTGGAATTCTTTTTCTGTTTCTCCAGGGAATCCAGTGATCAAGGTGGTCCGGATCGCGATATCCGGCATGGCCTCCCGCAGCTTGCCGATGACATCATACAGGATCGCTTTGGTATGGTGACGGCCCATGCGCTTTAAGACCGTATCGGAACAATGCTGGATCGGCATATCGATGTACGGCAGGATCTTCTCCTCCGCCGCCATGGTCTTGATCAGCTTATCGGAAATATCCTCCGGATAGCAATACAACAGGCGGATCCAGCGGATCCCTTCGACCCGGCACATCATATAGAGCAGATCTGCCAGGTCGATATCTTCTTCCAGATCTTTTCCGTATTTGGTGATATCCTGCGCCACGACCATCAACTCGGTCACGCCCTGTTCGGCCAGGTCATGCACTTCCCGGATGATATCGGAAGCCTTTCTGGAGCGGTACTTTCCGCGAATGGAGGGGATGGTGCAATAGGTGCAGAAATTATCACAGCCTTCCGCGATCTTAATGTACTCATAATACCCGGTCGTGCTGAGAAGACGCTCCTGATAGGAAAGATCTCTTTCTTCGAGCTTTCCCATTTCGACAAGAACGCCGTCCTGCTCATACAGCCGGTCCAGTACGTCTACGATATTCTCATAGCTTCCCGTTCCGACGACCGCGTCGACTTCGGGAAGATCTTCCTGGATCTCAGCGGCAAAGCGCTGGGCCAGGCATCCGGTCACGACCAGTTTTTCACACCGACCGGTCTGCTTGTAGGCGCCCATTTCGATGATGGTCTCGATGGACTCCTCCTGTGCGGACTGAATGAAGCCGCAGGTATTGATGATGATGATCTCGGCTTCCTCATCTTCTTTGACCAGCTCATAACCGCCTTCTAAAAGGCGGTTGAGCATGATCTCACTGTCGATGGTATTTTTATCACAACCTAAAGATACAAAAGAAACTGTTTTTTTCTTCATGCCTTGAGCCCCATCTGGCTTTCATAGGCCTTCACGCAGTTGGCCAGCAGCATGGCAATGGTCATGGGTCCGACACCGCCGGGTACCGGAGTGATGGCCGCGACCTTGCCCAGCATCGCGTCAAAATCGGTATCGCCGCAAAGTCCGTCCTCGGTGCGGTGGATGCCGACATCGATGACGACAGCGCCTTCTTTGACCATATCCGCGCCGAACATCTTAGGCTTGCCGACCGCGGCGATAAAGATATCCGCGTCTCTGGTGTAGCGTCCGATGTCTGTCGTACGGGAGTGGCAAATGGTCACCGTTGCGTTTTCCTGGAGCATAAGCAGTGCCATGGGCTTGCCCACGATGTTGCTGCGCCCCGCGATGACGCAATGCTTGCCCTCAATGGAGATCCCGGAACGTTTGATCATTTCCACGATACCGGACGGCGTGCAGGATACCATTCCTCCGGAAGCTCCGGTAAAGAGCTTGCCGGTATTGACAACATGGAAACCATCCACGTCCTTGGCCGGATCAATGGCCATCAGGACCGCTTCGGAATCGATGTGCTTCGGAACGGGAAGCTGGACCAGGATGCCATTGACCGTATCATCTTCATTAAGACGCCGGATCACGGACAGCAGTTCTTCCTGCGTCGTTTCCTCCGGCATGCGGATGGTCTCAGACTGCATGTGGATCCAGCCGCAGGCCTTTTCTTTATTGGCAACATATACTTTGGAAGCCGGGTCTTCGCCCACCAGGATGACGACCATCTTGGGGGCGGGAAGACCCTTTTCTGCATATGATGCGATTTTCTCTTTCAGCTCGGCGCGGATCTCGCGCGCGATCTGTTTTCCATCAATGAGTTTTGTTTCCATTCTTTCTCCTTGTTCCATCAGAACAGACCGGTGATGTTACCATTTTCATCGATATCGATGTTTTCCGCGGCCGGTACCGGCGGCAGACCCGGCATGGTCATGATATCGCCCGCGATCGCGACGACAAAGCCGGCGCCGGCGGAGATATTGACCTCACGGATCGTGATCTTGAATCCGGACGGACGTCCCAGCTTCTTCTGGTTATCCGACAGGGAATACTGCGTTTTGGCAATGCAGACCGGGCAGTTGCCGAAGCCCATCTCGGTGAACTTCTTCAGGCGGGTCTTGACTCCAGCGCCGTAGATGACGCCATCTGCGCCGTAAATGTTCTTCGCGATGGTCTCGATCTTCTTCTCCAGCGGCATTTCATCCGGATACAGAGGATGATACTTGGACTCTTTTTCTTCCAGAGTCTTCAGTACGGCGTTGGCCAGGTCGATACCGCCTTCTCCGCCCTTCTCCCAGACACGGGCCAGAGCAAATTCGCAGCCCATGGCGCGAACGCGTTTTTCGATGTATTCAGTCTCAGCCTCGGTATCGGTGACGAAGGAGTTGAGGGTCACAACGACCGGAACATCATACTGCTGCAGGTTTTCGATATGAGCCTGGAGGTTTACGAAACCGGCTTCCAGTGCTTCCAGGTTCTCTTCACCAAGCATGTCTCTCTTCACGCCGCCATTGTACTTCAGCGCGCGAACCGTTGCGACCAGTACGATAGCCGAGGGCTTCAAACCGCCGATACGGCATTTGATGTCCAGGAATTTTTCAGCGCCAAGGTCCGCGCCGAAACCAGCTTCCGTAACGACCACATCCGCGGATTTCAAAGCATAGCGGGTAGCACGCAAAGAGTTGCAGCCATGGGCGATGTTGGCGAAGGGGCCGCCATGTACGATGGCCGGCGTATTCTCCAGCGTCTGGACCAGGTTCGGATGGATAGCATCCTTCAGCAGCGCGGCCATAGCGCCCTGCGCCTTCAGGTCAGCGGCGGTTACCGGCTGGCCGTCATAGTTATAACCAATGATGATGCGGCCGATGCGCTCCTTCAGATCCTTCAGATCCGCTGACAGACAGAGGATCGCCATGATCTCGGAAGCAACGGTGATCATGTATCCATCTTCACGCGGTACGCCCTGAAGCTTGCCGCCCAGGCCGACTACGATGTGACGCAGCGCGCGGTCATTCAAGTCAACAACGCGCTTCCAGGTGATCTGACGTGGGTCGATGCCCAGCTTGTTGCCCTGCTGCAGATGGTTGTCGATCATAGCGGACAGCAGATTGTGCGCCGTGCTGATGGCGTGGATATCGCCGGTAAAGTGCAGATTGATGTCTTCCATCGGTACGACCTGAGAATAGCCGCCGCCGGCCGCTCCGCCCTTTACGCCCATGCAGGGGCCTAAGGAAGGCTCACGCAGCGCGATCACGGATCTGACCCCCAGACGTCCTAAGGCCTGACCCAGTCCTACAGTGATCGTGGTCTTTCCCTCTCCGGCCGGAGTAGGATTGATGGCGGTGACCAGTACCAGCTTGCCATCGGGATTGTCTTTGATCTTTTCCCAGTAAGAAGGGGCGATCTTAGCTTTATATTTGCCATAGGCTTCCAGATCGTCCTCCCCGATCCCGAGCTTTGCAGCTACCTGCTGGATGGGCAGAACTTTTGCTTCTCTTGCGATTTCGATGTCACTTTTGTACGCCATAGTGGGGATCCTCCTGATCCTGATTAAAAATCCTGATCGGACGAGTCAAGCTCCTCCGAAGTTACCAATACTTTTCGAGGCTTGCTGCCCTCATCCGGGCCAACGATGCCTCTGTCCTCCAGCGCGTCCATTAAGCGGGCCGCGCGGTTGAAACCGATACGGAAGACCCTTTGCAGCATACTGATGGATGCCTTTTGCTTATCCACCACATACTGAATGGCCTGTTCGAGGAACTCATCCAGATCATCCTCCTCAGAACCGGGGCCTCCTCCCGCGGAAGAACCATTGCCTTTCATGGCATCTTCCAGATCGGGATCAGATGCTGTGACCGGCTGCTTGACAGCAGCGACCACGTCTTCTACCTCATGATCGGATACGAACGCGCCTTGAATGCGGATCGGTTTGGATGCTCCGATCGGGGCAAACAACATATCTCCACGGCCCAGCAGCTTTTCGGCGCCGACCATATCCAGGATGGTACGGGAATCAACGCCGGAAGAGACGGCAAAGGCCAGTCTGGACGGAATATTGGCCTTGATCAGGCCGGTGATGACATCCACGGACGGACGCTGCGTCGCGATGACCAGGTGGATGCCGGCCGCGCGGGCCATCTGGGCCAGGCGGCAGATATAATCTTCCACTTCTTTTGAGGCGACCATCATGAGATCCGCCAGCTCATCGACCACGATGACGATGCGCTTCATGCGCGGCTGCCCGCAATCCGGGTTCGCCTCGACCCACTCATTGAAGCCCTTGATATCACGGACCTGCGCGTCAGAGAACTGCTTGTAGCGCTTGGTCATTTCGGTAACCGCCCAGTTCAGCGAAAGCGCTGCTTTCTTGGGATCGGTCACGACCGGAGCGAGCAAGTGCGGGATCCCGTTATAGACCGAAAGCTCAACGACCTTCGGGTCGATCAGGATCAGGCCTACATCCTCCGGCTTGGCCTTATAGATGATGCTCATGAGAAGGCAGTTGATGCATACGCTCTTACCGGAACCGGTGGCGCCGGCGATGAGCAGATGCGGCATTTTGGCGATATCTGTGACCTGCACATTGCCATCGATATCCTTACCCAGGGCAAAAGCCAGGGGGGAAGACAGCTTGCGGAACTGATCGCTGTCGATGACTTCTCTAAGGTTTACGGAAGTCGTTTCTTTATTCGGAACTTCGATGCCCAGGGCCTTCTTGCCCGGGATCGGTCCCTCTATGCGAATGCCGGAAGTTGCGAGATTCAAGGCGATATCATCGGCCAGGTTCATGATCCGGCTGACGCGGACGCCTTCACTTGGCTGCAGTTCATAACGGGTAACGGCCGGTCCCTTATTGACCTGCAGGACCTTTGCCTCTACGCCGAAGCTGAGTAGCGAGTTTTCCAACGTGCGCGCGTTGCGCAGCAGATCCTCTCTGGACTCTCCGTTTTCCTCATTGGAGCCCGGATGCAGCAGCTCGATGGACGGGAACTGATATTCCTGCAGGACCGGCTTGCCGCTTAAGTCGAGCTCCTCGACCAAAGCTTCCGCCTCCTCTTCCGAAAGAGGTTCATCCTTCGGCTGCATGGACGCGGGCAAAACGCTGCCGGTACGCTTGTGGTGGATCGGAGAATCCTCTTTGGCGGATTCTACATAATCATCCAAAACCGTTTGAACTCCATCATCAGGTTTTTCTTTCTGGGTTTTCTCTCCAAACACGATGGGGATATCACCAAAATCCGGCTCTCCAAAATCATAGGATGGCATGTGGATCTGGATGTCTTCCTCGCGGGCCGGCTCTTTTTTCACCGGCTTTTCCGGAACTTCTTCCGCAGGCTGAGGCTTGCGGGCAGCCGGTTTCGGAGTTTCCTTACGCGTCCTTGGCTTCTTTTCTTCCTGCGCAGGCGCCTGCTGCTGATGCTGACGCTTCTTCTGCAGATAGAAATCATCCTGATCATCAAACAAAGCGAAATCCAGAACTTCTTCTCCATCATAGGTCAAATCCCGGCTTTCGGTGCCAAACGAAGTCTCATTGGGATCCGGAATGGTACGCACGCGAATGTTTCTGGAACGAAGCTCCCGGGAAAGGCCGGCCATAGCCTGCTGATCCTCAAACTCCTTTTCCTCCAGCATGCGGCGACGTTCCTCACGGGAACGACGGTGTTCATCATTCAAAGTCCGGACTTCCCTTGCGGTGGACCGGGCCATACGCCCCACTCCGCGCGTGATGGACTTTTCTGATACGATGACGATAGTAATGAGCAGCAGGAGCAGCACGACGATCATGCTGCCGATGCGGCCCAGGATGCGGACCAGACGTACCGCCAGGAAACCGCCAAAAGCCCCGCCATTGCCGATGGAAGCATTTTTGTACATATCCGAAAGGCTTCTGACCGACAGGTCACCATTGATGACATACAGCAGGACCGAAAATCCAAGGATGACTCCCAGAACCGCCGCGGCCTTAAGCCCATTGCCCCGCAGTCGGTCTGCCATCCACAAGACGGAAACCGCCAGCAGATACAGGCAGAGCAAAAAGGCAGAAAAGCCAAACACACCGATGCCTGTGGAATAGACCAGCCTTCCGGCCGCGCCCATTTTGGTGTGAAGGAACATGCAAAGATTCAGCAAAAGCATTGCCACGAAGATGCAGATGTCACGCACTTCAAAGAAGACATCCCCATTCGCGGAAGGCCGGCGCGCCGGTTCTGAAGCGACCGTGCGCACGCCGGACGTTATGTCCTTTTCAGCATTTCTGGAACGGGAGGTGCCGTTTTTAACCGATGCCGGCGCCGCCTTTTTTGCGCTGCCGGAACCCGTGTTGCCCGTTGTTCTGCGGCCGGACGCCCCGCCGCCCGTAGAAGATGACGCTCTGGTCTTGCCGGTCGTCTTCACGCCGGCTTTGACAGTCGTTTTTTCCCGCGCGTCCTCTGTTTTTCTTGCGGTATTGTTAGCAGCCATTCATTCTCCCTCTTTTTTTAGATCACTGCAAACGATCCGGAATGCTCTAAAGCTTATAAGCATCTTCAGATCAAGCCAACGATGATAGCGACCAGCCCCACCACCGCGCAATAATAACCGAAATAGTGGAATTTATTGTTTTTAAGAAGATTCAGCATCCACCGGATGCAGATGTAACCCACCACGGCCGCCACGACCATAGCCAGCAGATATACGCCGCCATTCATCGCGATATCCGCGGAGGAGATCTCTGTCAGCGACAGGAGCCCCGCGCCAGCGATGGCCGGAAGTGAGATAAGGAACGAGAACTTGATAGCAAATTCCCGATCCAGACCGGCCGCCTGACCGGCTGTGATGGTCGAACCGGAACGTGAGATGCCCGGTGTGACCGCGATGCCCTGCACGATGCCGATAAACGCCGCGTCCTTGTAAGTGATGGAACGGACTTTTTTATGTCCGACCGGAATACGGGATGATAAGATCAGAATAGTCGCTGTGATAAGCAGCGCGACACCGACTGCGATGACTGAACTCATGAAGAGATCCTCGATCGTCTTTTGAATGATCAGCCCGATGATAGCGGTGGGTATCGAAGCGATCACCACCAACAGCAGCATTTTGCGCTCCGGATAGATCTCGATCTTTTCTTTGTTTTTGAAATACCGGAATATATCGCGGATCAGTTTGAAGAATTCCAGGATCAGCCCCAGCACATCTTTATAATAAACGATGCAAATGGCGATCAGTGTACCTACATGCAGCAGGATCTCAAAGAAAGCAGAATTCTCCCCAACGTTTACATGAAACAAAAACTTTGCCAGAACCAGATGTCCGGAACTGGAGACCGGAAGGAACTCGGTCAGTCCTTGTACCAG